>JAIPFM010000156.1 GCA_021736645.1 Phycisphaerae bacterium
TCCTTTCTGCTGCTATGAAGGTCTTTAATCCACGCAAAAGAGTTTACAGGAGGCGTTGCCATTAAACAAGGCGAGTTTATATATAGGCATGGTAAGCAGTTGCTTTGCAGCCGGAGTCTATAGAGCCAGGCCGTTGTTTTCCCTTGATCGGCCTCACTTCAAGGGTATAATCCTTGCTGAAGGCTGTATAGTCATTCCAAATAGGATCAAGACTGTCATGAAGGTATTTATCATACTACTGATCGCCTGGACTTCTGTGGCTCAGGTCCATGCGCAGACTGACATCCTGCAGGGTCCCATCTTTGCGCTCCAGGAAAAACATGTTCACTCCAGCAGTATCGTGGAATGTCCGAACGGGGACTTTCTGGTGTGCTGGTTTTACGGCTCCGGCGAACGCACGGCCAATGACGTGCTGATTCAGGGTGCAAGATTGAAAAAGGGCAGCAAGACCTGGAGTCCTGTGTTTCTCATGGCAGACACACCGGACGTTCCGGACTGCAACCCCGTGCTTTTCATTGATCATCAGGCACGTTTGTGGTTGTTCTGGATTGTGGTGCGTGCGAATCGGTGGGAGCAGTCCATCCTGAAATACCGTATCGCCACCGACTATCAGGGAACAGGGTCTCCGACCTGGGATTGGCAAGACATGATTCTGCTGCAGCCAGGAGACATTTTTGCCACAACCATTGAATCTGTGTTCAAAACACTCACACCGCAGACACAGATGTGGGCTGAATATGCACCCCGGTATGCCACCATGATCATCGAGGCTGCCAGGGACAAGGCCAAACGCCAGACCGGCTGGATGACACGCACCCATCCCATTGTTCTGCCCACGGGACGAATTCTGCTGCCCCTCTATTCGGATGGGTACAATGTCAGCCTGGTGGCCATCAGTGACGATCAGGGTGCGCATTGGCGTGCCAGCCAGCCGATCGTGGGATGGGGACCGATTCAACCGAGCATGGTGCGCAAGCAGGATGGGACACTGGCGGCCTTTATGCGGGACAGCGGCAACGCCCCGAACCGTGTCCTGATCAGCTCATCCACGGACGAGGGCGGATCGTGGTCACCGGCTGTGGACACGGACATCCCGAATCCAGGCTCAAGCCTGGAGGTCATTGCCTTACAGGACGGACGCTGGGTCATGGTCTACAATGACACGGAAGCCGGACGGCGCAGCCTGGCTGCAGCCCTGTCCGATGATGAAGGTAAGACCTGGAAATGGAAGCGGCTTATCGGCCAATCAGAAGATGGACGCGCCTCTTTTGCGTATCCGTCTGTGATTCAGGCAAGGGATGGGACCCTGCATCTGACCTATTCTTATAAAGTCGAGACGCAGGCCACTATTCGGTATTGCCGATTCAGGGCAGATTGGATAGCGCACATGGACTCAGGGAGCACACAATGAAAAACAAATGCTTTTATCACTGTCGCTGGTTACTGGTGCTTCTGGTTTGTCAACTGACGCATGTTGCGATACCTGAAGTCACCACTACGTCGGTCGAGTCACCCGTCCGTATTCTGGTGGTCTACTACTCACGCACCGGTCACACCGAGCGCATGGCCTCCGGCGTTGTCCAGGGGGCCGAATCAGTGCCCAATGTGGTGACCATGCTCAAGAAGGTGACTGAGGTGACCATAGAGGATCTCAATGCCGCCGATGGGATCATCCTGGGGTGTCCCACCTACTTTGCCAACATGCCCGGTGACATGAAGACCCTGATGGACGATTGGAACTGGAAGATGAAGGTGGACTTTACGGACAAGGTGGGAGGTGCCTTTGCCACAGCAGGCGGCCAGGTGGGCGGGCAGGGCCACGTGGTGACCTCTCTGCTTCTGTTCATGCTGAACAATCGGATGGTTGTGGCGGGCCCTCTGTATCAAAACGAGCAAACCGGCAGTATCTGGGGCGAACCCGGTGCAGCCGCCATCACAGGACCGCTCGATCCTGGTGTGAGCACACAAGAACTGGACGGGGCCCGAAAACTGGGCAGACGCATCGCCCTGCTGGCGGCAAAGATGAAGTAGGCCTGCGGCACTGTCGTGATCCGTGATTTCGCGGTTGTATCAAGGACGAGTCTGGGATAAGATGAATTATCGACTTGTGATCCGGTAAACTGGAGGTTGTTATGAATCGTCGTGATTTTCTCAAAACCACTGGCGTCGGCTTGACCACGCTGGCGATGACTCTGCCGGCCATGGGCCAGGGTGATGAAGCACAGGACATGCTCGCCGGGGCAGACGCCAGGATCGATCAATGTCGCAAGGCTCAGGTCACACTGAGACTGACGGATCCCAGCGGCAATCCTGTCAAGGCATCGACACCGATTCGGGTGGAGCAGACAAAACACAAATTCCTCTTTGGCTGCAATATATTCAAACTGAACCAGTGCAATACCGACGCAGACAACGAGGCGTACGCCGAGCGATTCAGTGCCCTATTGAACTTTGCCACACTGCCCTTCTACTGGTGGAACTACGAACGCAACCAGGGACAGCCCAATGATGAACGCACCCGGGAGATCGTCAAATGGTGCAGGGCCAATCGCATCACCACCAAAGGCCATCCCCTGGCGTGGAACTATATTCAACCGCCCTGGCTGGCCAAGGATGATCCTGGTGCTGCCATGCGTGCGCAGCTCAAACGTATCGCACGCTGCGTCGAGACGTTTGCCGGCGACATCGACATCTGGGACGTGGTCAACGAGGCCACACATTACGACCGCCCGTTCTCTGTGGAGAACGCCCCGACACTGACTCAGGCGATCACGGACATGGGCGTTGGCGACTATGTGAGGCAGGCCTTTGCTGCAGCACGTCAGGCAGGTCCCCATGCCACACTGCTCATCAACGACTACCGCACAGATCCGGCCTACGAAAACAAGGTCATTTCCAAACTTGTGGACAGCGGTGGAAATGCCCTGTACGACGTCATTGGCATCCAGTCTCACATGCACGGGGGTGCCTGGGGGGCAAAACGCACGTGGGACGTGTGCGATACCTATGCAAAATACGGGGTGCCTCTGCACTACACAGAGACCACCGTGGTGTCCGGCCCCCAAAATGAAACAGGCTGGAAGACCACTGCGCAGGGAGAAGCATCCCAGGCCCAGGCAGTCTCTGAGTTTTACACGACCCTGTTCTCCCACCCGGCTGTGGAGGCCGTGACATGGTGGGACTTTACAGATCAGAATGCCTGGCAAGGTGCGCCGGCCGGTCTGGTTCGAGCCGACATGAGCCCAAAGCCGGCGTACGACAGGCTTATGGACCTTGTAAAGAACAAGTGGTGGACCAAAACGCAATGTAACACAGGCTTGCAGGGCAAAATAGACGTCACCGGTTTCCTGGGAGACTATCGTGTTTCCGCCGCGGTTAATGGACGCAAACTCATCGGAACCTTCACGCTGGATCGGGGCGTCCAAGATGCCATTGAGCTGAAACTTGCGTAGCCGATCCCAAGAGTGCGGCCTGACCCCAGAAAGGAATCCATATGACTCAATACAAATGCTTCATCCTCAGCCTGGAGGTCGGCACCTGGGCTGGTGACATTGCCAAGGCCGAATTGCCGGACAGCTTCTATGTGGACTATGTGCGCGTGTACCAGAAGGACAAGTAATGTTAAAGATTGCGTCATACTCTATAAAGTACTTTACCAATCTGGTTTCGGATTCACGATTGATCGAACAAAACAGTTCCACCAGCCCAACAACCGTGAACCGTGAACCTTCTAACCGTGAACCAACACTTTTGCCTCATATTGCTAAAGTGTGACATGATCAGGAGTCAAGCCATGAACGTATCAACGATCAAACGTCGTGAATTTCTCGCAGGCCTCGCTGCAGGCGCTGCGGCATTCGCCCTGCCGTCCCTGTCCGCGGCCGAGGCTGCCTCTAATGCGTCTCGTGCCCGAAGATCTCCATCGGGTATGACCGATCTGGTGTTCCGCCCCCTGGCGCTGGGCTCTGTGACACCCAAAGGATGGCTCACACGTCAGCTTCGTATTCAGGCAGACGGCTTGACCGGGCATCTCGACGAATTCTGGCCGGATGTGGCTCAAAGCCAGTGGTTCGGCGGCAAGGCCGAAGGCTGGGAGCGAGCCCCCTACTGGCTCGACGGTGTCATTCCCCTGGCCTGGATTCTGGACGACAAGACCCTCCAGGCAAAGTGCAAAGGGTATGTTGACAAGATCATTGCAGGCCAGCGTGCAGACGGCTGGTACGCACCCTACCCTGTGGACGCCGCCACACGCCAGTATGACCTGTGGGCCATTCTCCTGGTGAACAAGGTCCTTATACAATACCACGAGGCCACGGGTGAGGCCCCTGTGCTGGATACGGTCGTACGAAACCTCAAGGCCATGCTCCAGATCCTGGACCAGACCCCCCTGTTCGGCTGGGGCAAGTTCCGCTGGTTTGAAGGCCTCATCAGCGTGTATTACGCCTACGAAATCACCGGTGAAGCCTGGCTTCTGGATCTGGCCGGCAAGCTCCACACCCAGGGATTCGACTACATGGACTTCTACGCAGGCCAGGATGTCACTCAGCCCACACCGCGGCGCGGCATGTGGCGGTGGGACAAGCATGTGGTGAATACAGGCATGGCACTCAAGGCCTATGCCCTGTCATCGCGCATCACACGCAGCAAACATGACCTGGGCTTTGCCACAAAAATGTTTGAGCTCCTGGATCGTTACCATGGCCAGGTCACCGGCATGTTCACCGGAGACGAGTGTCTGTCCGGCACGAACCCGGTGCAGGGCACGGAACTCTGTGCTGTGGTCGAGACGATGTATTCCCTCGAGCACCTTATGGCCGTAACAGGCGATGCCGCGTATGGCGACCGCCTGGAACGCATTGCCTTCAATGCCCTGCCTGCCACGTTCGCGCCTGACATGTGGTCGCACCAGTACGATCAACAGGTCAATCAGGTCCAGTGTACGATCAACCCCGATCACATGTGGAGCTCGAACGGCCCCGAGTCAAACCTGTACGGTCTGGAACCCAACTATGGGTGCTGCACGTCGAACATGCACCAGGGATGGCCCAAGTTTGCCAGTCACCTGTGGATGCGCGCAGGCGAGGGCCTGGCCGCCGTGGCCTATGCCCCCAGTACAGCCCGTTTTGAAACACGGGGGGCGTCGGTTCAGGTGGCCCTGGACACGGACTATCCCTTCCGTGACACGCTGCGGTTGACAGTGACAGTCGACAAACCGGTTCGATTCCCGCTTCTGCTTCGTGTCCCTGCCTGGGCCGAGGGTGCCACAATCAGCATTCAGGGTGACTCGCAAAAACGACTCAAACCGGGGACATTCCATCGGATCCAGCGTCAATGGAAGGGTACTGTCACTGCGGAGCTTCGCTTCCCCATGAAGCCGAAGACCTCACATCGCTACAACGGGGCTGTGGCACTGGAGCGAGGGCCCCTGGTGTATTCGCTGAAGATGGGTGAAGACTGGACCAGGGTCAATGCTGACAAGCCTCACAGAGAACTGCCGCACGGTGATTTCGAGGTGCGTCCCACCAGCCCGTGGAATTACGGTCTGGTGCTGGACGACAAGGATCTTGATGCAAGCGTCACCTTTGAGACATTGCCTGTGGGCGAGCCCCCCTTCTCACCCGACGGCGCAGGCATGGCTGCCAAGGTCCAGGGCCGTCGTCTGTCAAGATGGGGCATGGCCCATGGCTGGGCCGCCGAAGTCCCGCCCGGAGTTCAGGAGTCCGGAGAGCCTCTTGAATCGTTGACACTCATTCCCTATGGATGCACCAACATCAGGGTCACGGAATTCCCGCGTCTGAAACGTTAGGATAAGGCGTATGGTGAATGACAGTGTCAAATCAAAGGCAAAACGTGCAGGGTTCATTTTGTGTGTGTATGTGCTGTCCATGTGCGGCTCGGCCCACGGCGAAATCGGGGTAAATCTGCGTTTTGATGTGACTGACGTGGGCAAGACAGAATCCACGGGTCGATTATTGAAACCCTGGAAGACCGTGGCCCTGGAGCCGGAGTATGGTGGGCAGTGGATCGTGGCAGGAGATATTGACGGTGACATGGAGGTGGAGATTGTCAGTGCAGAGAACTTCAACCAGGGCGATGTCCATTGCACCAGTTCTGTATCAGCCCAGAATCTCGATGGCACGGTTCTCTGGACCTGGGGCCATCCTGACATCGGGCGAAAGATCTGGCATCATGATGTGGCCTGCCAGATTCACGACTGGGACAACGACGGCAAAAACGAGGTGGTGTTATGTACCCAGGGAAGGATTGTTGAGCTGGATGGATTGACGGGCCAGGTCAAGGGTGAGATTGCCATTGCTCAGGACGCCACGGACTGCCTTGTATTCTGCGACCTGTCCGGACAGGGCTATCCCGGTGAATGTCTCGTGAAAGATCGCTACCACAGAATCTGGGCCTATGATCACAGCGGCAAGCTTCTGTGGCAGATCACCGATCCGGGCGCATTCCGCACGGCCCACCAACCGCGTCCCATGGACATCGATGGTGACGGACGCGACGAGATTATGGCCGGCTATGCCATGCTCAACGCGGACGGTTCTGTGCGTTGGGTCTACAAATCCGAGACTGTCGACCAGGCGAAGGGACACCTTGACTGTGTTCGTATTTTAAAGAGAGGCGAATCTCCTGAAGATTTCCGGCTTGCCCTGACCTGCTGCGGTGCCAACAATCTGGCCGTGATCAATGGCCACGGTCAAGTGATCTGGGAAAGGTCCGGGGTCCATTTCGAATCCATCAATATCGGCAGGATTTTCCCTGACCATTCCGGACCTCAGATATTGGTCGATATTGATCATCAGCCCCTGGGTAAGAGCCCGCTGTGGGTGCTCAACGCAAATGGGACGAAACTGGGGCAGATCATGGGAGAGTATTCTCGCCATCACTGCCTGCTGGACTGGACCGGCGATGGCTTCGCGGAGATCATCGTGGCGCATAGCGGTGCCATGTATGACAGGACCGGTCAGCGCATCGCCACGTTCGTGGTGGATGGGAACCGCCCAGGACAAGCCGCGCAATCCAAGGGCGAGTGGAGCATCCTGGAAGGCGACTTTGACGGGGATGGCAGGAAGGATGTGATGCTGGCCACCCCTGAAAAGGTCTACATCTACAGGTGCACAAACGGCGAAAAAGCTCCAGGCAAAGTGCATCTGGGTACAGAACCGAATTTCACTTTATACTGAGTCTGGACGAAGGCGAGGCCTGATGGAGACCGTTGCGTGAATGATGTAACCCGCATTTTAAATGCTATCGAACAGGGCGACACAGGCGCCGCTGAGGCACTTCTGCCGCTGGTCTACGAAGAGCTGCGCATCCTGGCCAGGCAGAAGTTGATCCAGGAACGACCGGGGCATACACTTCAGCCGACAGCACTGGTCCATGAAGTGTATCTGCGTCTGCTGGGCCCGGAACCGGCAAACTGGAAGAACCGTGCCCATTTCTTCTATGCAGCGGCTGAGGCCATGCGGCGCATCTTGATTGACAATGCCCGCCCCTGAATCCGTGGAATTGGCTCCGTCCATCGAGGTTCCCAGTCCGGAACCAACAGGGCTGTCACCCATGGACGCCGATCTGGAATATATAAACCGCTGGAACGAACACGATATCACCTATATCGCCAAGATGTATCATGCGGACATGACTGTTTTCATTGGCCCCTTTGGCATGACTGTCGATCGCAATCAGGCAACGGCCATGAACGAGATCTACTTCGCTGCATTTCCGGATATTCAACTCGAACCCATTCGCAGGATTGACATGACGGAAGGCTGGGTACTAACAGAATATGTCACCAACGCAACACATCAAGGCGATTATATGGGTGTGCCGGCATCAGGCTATCCAACCGGCATTCGTGCGGTCTGGCTGGCCCACTACGATGCTGACGGATTGCTGACCGAGATGTCGTTTTACTATGACAATTTAACGCTCATCAACCAGATGATGACCGCTCCGTGGCCTTTGGATGGCATTTGGGTCTCGACCGTGCCAACGCCTTTGGGCAACTTGGTCATGACGACCACCTATGTGGCACAGGATGCTGCCAAGACTCGCTACAGCGGGTCACTGGATGAAATCAACGCCATGCCTCTGTTGGCAGAGATATACCCAGGCGCTGATCCCACTCCCAAATGGGCCGGTGGTCAGGCAGAACAGGTCGGTCGCAATAAATACGAGGCCACATACCTCGGGTACTCTACAAAAATTGTCGAGTCTGAAATAGGAAAGACAACAGAGTTTGCGGGCCTGTTTACAATCAAGGCCTACTTTGAACTTCTGGATCCGGACCACCTTCAGGGCCACGGTACGGGATCCTATTATCTGGCGTCACAGGACGCTGACCGTGACGGTTTCCCGGATGAAGGCCAGGCACCGGTTGCATGCGTGCCCTGGGAATGGACAGGCAGACGCCTGACAGCCATGCCGGGCTGTACGCCCATATCCGGGCAGTAACCCCTCTAAGTTTCTAGTCACTTTTCCAGACCCACGTCAGGAAGGGGCTGCAGGCTCCAGCTTGCAGCCTTGTTCTTGCGCATCTATCCTCATGTATTCCCGACATTCTTAGACTTGCAAAGTCATGGATTATCGTGGACAATGAGTGGCCGTAAGGTGTGTGCTGGACTGAGAAGATGCATGAGTGATGTAACATTGATCCTGAGTGCCCTGGAACAGGGTGATGACAAGGCCCTGGACAGGCTGTTGCCGGCGGTCTATCAGGAACTGCGCCTGTTGGCTGCTCAAAAACTCTCGAATGAACGTCCAGACCATACGCTCCAGGCCACGGCCCTGGTGCATGAGGCCTATCTACGCCTCATCGGGCTGAACCACCAGAGTTACAAGAGCCGGGCCTACTTCTTTGGTGCAGCAGCCGAGGCCATGCGTCGTATTTTAATTGAAAACGCTCGACGCAAGCAACGGCTCAAGCGAGGCGGCCAGTTTGAAAAGGCCAACATACCTGACAATGATCTGGCGATTGAGCCGCTGTCCGATGATCTGTTGGCCCTGGACGAGGCCCTGGACCGACTGGCCCAGGAAGAACCGGCTGTTGCCGAATTGGTGAAGCTGCGTTATTTCGCAGGCATGACCATGACACAGGCTGCCCAGATCCTGGATATATCCCGCCGAACTGCCGACCGGCATTGGGCCTATGCCCGGGCCTGGCTGCATCACGAAATGCACAGAAATGACACCGTTGGCCCGATCTAGGTGCATGATTCAGACTTTTTTCCACGATTACCAATTTTTCCTGGCGTATTCTTTGCGCACATGTCGCAGGTAAACGTGAAGACCATATTGACTTTAAAACCGTAGGTTCGCTATGAAGGCAAAATCAACCGACATCAAGCTGATCTTTTCAGAGGCACTCGAAAGGGGCAATGGCCCGGACAGGGCCGCCTACCTGGAACGGGCCTGCGGCCCGGACGCTGCTTTGCGCAAACAGGTGGAGATTCTCCTGAAGGAACATGAACGAGTGGAGGACGATTTTCTCGAGTGCCCCCCTATCAAGGATCAGATCGCCTGGCAGGATTCTGCTTTGATACAGGGGATAGGCACGATGATCGGTCCCTACAAGCTCCTTGAAAAGATCGGTGAAGGCGGCATGGCCGTGGTGTACATGGCCGAGCAGCTAGGGCCCATCCACCGCAAGGTGGCCTTGAAGCTGATCAAACCAGGCATGGATACCAGGCAGGTGATCGCCCGGTTTGAGGGTGAACGTCAGGCCCTGGCCATGATGGATCATCCGAACATTGCCAGGGTCTTCGATGCCGGCGCCACGGACACGGGCTGCCCCTACTTTGTCATGGAACTGGTCAAGGGAGTGTCCATTACCGAATTCTGCGATGACAACCATCTCAATACACGAAAACGCCTGGAATTGTTTATCTCTGTATGTCAGGCCGTACATCACGCCCATCAAAAGGGTATCATACACAGGGACATCAAGCCCTCCAATATCATGGTCACCCTGCACGACGGTGAGCCCGTGGTCAAGGTCATCGACTTCGGCATTGCCAAGGCCATCAACCAGCAGCTCACGGAAAAGACCGTGTTCACGCGATATGCCCAGATGATCGGCACGCCAGAGTACATGAGCCCGGAACAGGCTGAAATGAGCGGTCTGGATGTGGATACACGTACAGACGTCTTCTCTTTGGGTGTGCTGCTGTACCAACTACTCACCGGCACCACACCCTTCAACTCCGAATACCTCCTGAGCAAGGGATACGGGGAACTGCAGCGTATCATCCGCGAAGAAGAACCGGTGCGTCCGTCCACCAAGATCAGTACTCTCGGAGAAACGGCCACGGACATTGCCAAGCACCGAAGCACCAGCCCGGAGCTGCTCAGCAAACTGATGCGCACCGACCTGGACTGGATCGTGATGAAGACCCTGGAGAAAAACCGCAATAGACGCTATGAATCTGTGAGCGAATTTGCAGCCGATATCAGGCATCACTTAAACCACGAACCTGTTCAGGCGGGACCGCCGAGCGCAATCTACAAGGTTCAGAAGTTTGTTGATCGCAATAGACTGCTGGTCACGGCAGCGGCAGCCATCGTTGTGATTCTTGCCGTGGCAACGACCATCAGCCTCTGGCAGATGGTGCAGGCCAATCGGACAGCAGCACAATTGGCAATGGAGAAAAAACGCGTTGAAGTCTCAGAACAGAACGCCCGCAAAGCCGAACGACAAGCCGAACAGGAAAAACTAATAGCACGGAAGAACGCCTATGCATCCAAGATGCAAATGGCCCGAATGGATTGGGAAAGGGGCAACATCAGCCGGCTGCAAAAGACACTGGTTGAAACTGAGAATTATACGGACCGTGGATTTGAGTGGTATTACTGGCAGCGCATGTGTCACCTGGACATGAAGACACTTCGGGCCCTTGATGGCCCTGTGTACAAGGCCATTTACAGCCCTGACGGTATGTCCATTGCCAGCAGCAGTGGAAACAAGGTACACATCTGGGATGCAAGAACGGGCACGGAGATTACCACCTATGAAGGACATAAGGCCCCTATTCGTGCGTTGGAATACTCTCCTGATGGTCAATGGTTGGTGACAGTCAGTGGAGACAGAACTGCCAGGATATGGGACACAAAAACGGGCAAAGAGTTAAAACTGCTCCAAGGTCATACAGGAGAAATACACTGTTTGGACATCTCTTCAGATGGCCGGTTGATTGCCACAGGCAGCGGGCAAACAATCTTAGTCTGGGATGCGGCTGCTGGCCACATAAAATCTTCTTTGAGACACACCTGCATGTGGCTTACCGATGTGGCATTTTCTCCTGATGGCCAGCAATTGGCCAGCAGCGGATTGACAACTCGATCTTCCGGTGATGATCCAGTAATCATTTGGGATCTATCGACAGATAAGAACATTCTCGCACTGAATGGGTATGCACATCTTCCTCTACACGTGGAATACCTGCCGGATGGTCAACGGCTTGTACACAGTAGCTGGTATGGCAGAGTGGGTGTCTGGAACCTGGCAGATGGGTCGCTTATCCGGGCCTATGAAGGACATATGAACAATGTCAATTTCGCCTGCGCATCACCGGATGGCAAGATGATTGTCAGTGGAAGTGTCACTGGAACCCTAAAGATCTGGGATAGTGACAACGGCAAAGACCTTATAACCTATAAAGGGCACACAGACTCTGTGACACATGCAGAATTCTCGCCGGATGGAGAACGCATTGTCAGTAGCAGTCTGGACGGCACCATAAGGATCTGGAATGCCATGGATGACCCGGGTGTCCTGATCTTACCTTATGATAAAGTCGTGACAGCCATGGGCTTTTCTCCCAACAACCGATGGTTGGCTGTCGGATACTGGCCCACAGATGTGAAGATTTGGGATGCTGTTGATAGGAAGCTGGTGCAAACACTCTCCAGTCATGGCGTCGGCATTCTATCCGTTGTGTTTTCACCGGATGGAACACGGATTGCGACCAGCAGTGAAGACGGGGCCATCAAGATATGGGATACTCTAAGTGGCAGTATCCTATTGAATGTCAGCGAGAATTCTGATTCCATCCATTTGGTCTTGTATATGGACAATCAAAGGCTGGTGGGTGGAGGCAGTGATGGCACGATTAGGGTGTGGGATGCAAAGACAGGCCAGTTGGCACTGACCATGCCTGGGCATTCCAAGAAGATTAATGACATAGCCGTATCGCCGGATGGTCGAATTGTCGGCAGCATCTATGAAGACGGCACCATAGCACTTTGGGATAGTGCCACTGGCCAGGAGATCTACACGCGCAAGGCGTATGACACAGATGGAAGGTTTATTGCCTTTTCCCCTGATGGTGAACACTTTGCCAGTGGCGGTTCAGGCCACGACACGCTCAAAGTCTGGAACGTGGAAAACGGCCAGGAGTTGTTTAGCATAGATGGGGGGATTCGGTATGGGATTGCTTACTCACCCGATGGAAAGCGTTTGGCTTGTGGTGACAGATTGCGTGGAAAAATCCATATCATCGATGCTTTGAGCGGCGAGGAATTCCTTGTCCTGAACACTTGGGGTACTACACCCGCCATGGACGTAGCATTCTCTTCAGATGGTAAGCGAATTGCATCTCGCAGTTTTGGTCGCACAGTAAGTATCTACCAGAGTGCATCCGAAGATGAAGTCAAACAGTGGCGTGAGACACAATTTCTGGCTGATAAGGATCAGGCGAAAAGGCAGGCACCTTGGCTGAAAGAAGATGAAGAGCGATCATTGGTCCGCCTGTCTGACGAAGGGGCCATTAAGTCATGGTTGATCCTGGACCCCATTCCAGCCGATGCGAATGCCGGAGTAGTCTTTGAAGAGCCACTGATCGCTGATGAGGCCAACCTTCGCCCGAAAGCAGGAAACATCTCTCTGGTAAATGGTCATGAATACGTCTGGAATCAAGACCGTTTCAATGACGCCACCATTGACTTTACCAGGTATATTCAAAGGAATTCCGGGACTAAAATCAGCTATGCTGTGTGCTACATAAAAATGAACGCTGCCAGGGAGGGCGTGTTCATGAAAGCTGACTGTAACCAACTGCACGCAAAAATATATCTAAACGGCAAACTGATTTATGAGTCAGGTCACCTGCGGCAGCCTCTTGGTATTGCAGCCGAATTGAGTTTGAAGCCTGGCATCAATGTGGTTGTGCTTAAGTCTTTATGTAATATTGAGACTGAGATTGGGAAGGCATCCCTATGGTTTGTGGACAGTGACGGCAATCCCTTGGAAGGATTGACCATGACGCTTGATCCGAACGATTTCGCTGTGAACTGAGCACTGACAACCAGCATATTTAACATGTAACTGGACTTTTGCAAAGTCCAAGTGTTCAGTTTTCGGTAGGCAGTTTTCAGTGTAAAAAACGCGTTCTTCTGAAAACTGAACACTGAAAACTATATACTACAGGGCTTTTTGCAAAAGTCCTGATGTAACATGGGCTTCATTTCTGTGGCCCATAGAATGTAATGAGGAACTCTTAAACCGAAAGGCAGGTGCAACATGAAGAAGGTACGCGCATTTGGAATTGGAAGCAGTGTTATTGCAGCAGGCATGTGTATTCTAATCGGGGGGCAGGTTGCCAGGGCAGATTTCTCAATTGGAGAACCTACTATTCTCGCGTCCCAAATCAATACAGGACAACATGATTTTGCTTCGTATATATCGGCAGATGGCCTCCAACTGCTCTTCAGTTCCGGGCGATATGGGGGTATGGGTGGTTATGATCTGTGGCTCGCCACACGGGCCACCGTAGATGACGCCTGGAGTATACCACAGAATCTGGGGCCAACGATCAATACCTTCAACAATGAAAAGACACCCATTTTTTCAAAAGATGGTCTCTCGCTCTATTTCAGCTCTGACCGCCCGGGAGGTCGTGGAAGCTATGATATATGGGTCTCGATACGCCCAACACTCAGCGCGCCATGGGAGAAACCGGTCAACCTGGGTTCTGTCGTGAACAGCACATATGATGAGAGTAACCCGACTCTCTCATCTGACGGACTCTCACTATACTTTAGCGAGTATGGCACCTGGCCGGACCACAGGTCTCGACCTGGCGGGTTCGGCCAAAGTGACATCTGGGTCTCCACGCGATCCACAACGAGTGCCCCCTGGGGTGCGCCCATGAACCTGGGTGAGACAGTGAATGGTCCTGGCGGAGACTACGTCGGTGATGTCTCAGACAACGGTCTGGTACTTTTTTTGTATTCAAATCGGCAGGGATCCCTGGGAATCTGGGAAGATCTCTATGTGGCCCGACGCATATCGACAGCTGATCCCTGGGGAAATTCGACGCGTCTGGGGGACAATGTCAACAGGAAGGTTATGGATCTCAGTCCCGACGTGTCGGCAGACGGTTCCACCCTCTATTGGAGTTCGTGGCCGACTGCTGCCGGTCAGCTGGATTTGTACCAGGCGCCGATTCTGCCGATTGTCGACTTGAATGCTGACGACAAAGTCGATGGCGAAGATATGGCCATCCTGATAGATCACTGGCATACGAGTGATCCTTTGTGTGACATCGGGCCCACCCCTCTGGGAGACGGTTTTGTGGATATCGAGGATCTGATTGTGATGTCTGAATATCTGGAGCCGGGGTTTGGACGCATTGCCCACTGGACACTGGACGAGATTGAAGGTGACATCGCCCATGACAGTGTCGGCAGTGACAATGCCAACGTCCATGGGGGTGCAGTCTGGCAGCCGGATGCCGGTCAGATAGCAGGTGCCCTGGAGCTTGACGGCGTGGATGATTATGTGGCGCCCATGTGTATCCTGAATCCTTCTGATGGTCCGTTTCGTATTTATGCCTGGATCAAGGGGGGTGCCCCGGGTCAGGTCATTGCATCTCAGACACCCACCCAATCTGATCTGGGATGCGTCTTTCTCGCTGCAGACCCTGCCAACGGTACACTCCTGACAGAGGCTATACTCCCTCCATTGCCCTTGAAATCAGACATGGTCATCACAGACGGTGAATGGCATGAAGTCGGCTTGGACTGGGATGGCGGTTACAGACACCTCTATGTGGATGATATCGAGGTGGCTGTGGATGGCATGAAACTCCCTGGTCTGGTCAGTACGGGCTGGCTGAACATCGGCACTGGCAAGGTATTTGAATCCGGCAGCTTCTGGTCCGGCCTGATTGATGATGTGCGGGTCTATGAACAGGGGGTGCAATAGAAGCAGGAAAGTGTCTGATATGTGACGTAATAGTGCTTGTCATAAAGAGGATGAAAATGAAGGCAAGTTCAAATCCACCCTTTTGGAAAACATTGCCCGAACAACGACTCATATGCAAATTTATAGTGACCACAAAAGACCACTTATGAGAAGGAGACAAACCCATGAAGTTGAAGCAAATCCTAATTCTGTTGTGTATCATCACACTCACCATCAGTCACTCAATTATCGCCCAGACCCCGGAGGAACTCCTTTCTATTCAGGAGGCACAATTGGATGCCATGAATGCCCACGACTTGGATACCATGTTGACCTACTGGGCAGAGGACAGTACGTACCATCTTGTCAATCAGCCCGTAGCCATGTCTAAGGCTGCCTTGAGGAATATGATGCAACAGTATGTCACTTACTATCCCGACTTCCAGATGACTCCAGGGCGTGCCCTGGCTGCAGGCAACGTGGTCGTTTCAGAAGAAGTCACCGTGGGCACAAATCCAGCGTTTGGGCTCGAAATGCACACGCCCCACCTCAGTATCTATGATTTCGAGGGCGATAAGATCAAAAAGGTCACCAGCTACAATGATAATCTGCCAGCTAACGTAAAATTAGGCAAACTACCCGCCCCGGTGATGCCGGATCTGTTGCCCTCCACGGAGGTTCCGGATCCTGAGCCAACCGGCTTGTCACCCCTGGAGGCCAATGCAGAACTCATCGCACGGTGGAACAGTCACGATGCAGCTCTGGTCGCCAGGATGCATCATGCCGACGTGCAAATCTACGCAGATCCTCTGGGTGCAAATATAGATCGTGTCGCCATGATGGCGCTTAATGAGTTGTATTTTGACTGCTTCCCGGACGACACGTTGGACGTGATCCGCATGGTCGACATGGGAGAGGGTTGGGTACTGACCGAGCTCATATCGCGAGCAACCCAGATGAAAACCTTCCTGGACGTGCCGGCCTCCGGATACCCTGTTGAGGTCAAGGTGGTATGGCTGACCCGTTATGATTCAGACGGGTTGGTGATTGAGATGTCATTTTACTACGACAACATGGTCCTCATCAACCAAATGAAAACCGCTCCGTGGCCCTTGGATGGCATCTGGGTCACAACCGTACCCATGCCCTCGGGCACTCTCGTCATGACAACCACCTATGTGGCTCAAGATGCGGCCAAGACGCGATACAGTGGTTCACTCGATGAAATCAATCCGGGGGGGCATTTAGATGCCCTTTATCCCGGTTCAGACCCGGCCAAATGGGCTGGTGGAGAGGCCGTCATGGTCGGGCGGAATAAGTACCAGGCAACCTACCTCGCATACGAATTAAAAACCGTTGAAACCGAAACGGGCAAGAAGTCCGAGTTCATGGGTCTGTTTACTGTCAAGGCTTACTTTGAACTGTCCGGGCCAAACCAACTTTCGGGCTATGGCACCGGCTCCTACTATCTTGCATTTCAGGACGCTGACCAGGATGGTTTCCCGGATGAAGACCAGGAACCGGTTGCCTGCGTGCCCTGGGAATGGACAGGCAAACGCCTCACAGCCTTGCCGGGCTGCACACCATCTGGGCAGTAACCCTCCTTAGATTTCTCTCACTTTTCCTGACCCACGTCAGTAAGGGCTGCAGGCTTCGGCTTGCAGCCCTGTTTCATTACTCATGAAGGTGCACCAGCGATATCCATGGTACGCGAGGACACCCCTGCCGGAGCCGGTGTTACTTTGCCAGTTCCAAAGAAACGGCATCGAAGAAGCGGGCCGACTGCTCGACCTCCGGCAGGTTGTCATACCAGTCATATGAGTATTCCAGGCCGAACATCTTCGGGGTGATGCCCTGGCGATGGACCTCTCTCAGAAAGGCCTCGGTCCTGCCGACGCCTGTGCCCCAGGGCACATCGTGTCCCTCAGGGGTCAGTTCGTTCAGGTCGTGCATCTGAACCACGAAGAGGCGCTTGCCGATTGTCTTGACCGCAGCCACGGGATCGACGCCCGAACGCAGCCAGTAGCCCATGTCAGCACAAACGCCAATGTGGGGCCCACGATCCCTGCAGACCTTCATCACCGCCTCCGGACTCCAGGTGTTGGGTGAAGCCTTCTGGTCGTGGTTGTGCAGTGCGAGATTGATGTCATACGCATCACAGAATCGCTCGATCGTGTCCAGCGCCGCAAGGGGCGGTTCCGAGATGAGGGTCTCGATGCCCATTTTTCTGGCAAACTCGAACACCTGGCGGCACCCCTGCTCGTCACCGGGGATCTGCGCGTAGAAACTGGTCAACATACGCACGCCCGCGTCGTCAAGCTTGAGGCGAATCGCCTTGAGGTCTTGGTCACTGAGACTGGCGTCAAAGTTCTTGTCAATGTCCTTGCTGACCTTCTGGAAACTCAGGCCGCCCAGATAGGCCAGTCCCAGGTCACGGGTCTTGTCAATGGTTTCAAAGAGCGTGTAGCGGTGGAACGTATAGGCCGTGACGCCCAGATGCCAGTCCAGTTTTTCCTGCGCTGCCATGGCCGGCGTCAAGCGCCCGCTCGGAACGGTCGGACCTGGAAGGTCGCCCAGAACAAACTGGGCCGCGCCCAGGTAGAAGGTCAGCATGGCAGGGTCCCAGAACTGGTAAGGATTGTGGCCCACAGTTGAGTACAGCACGCGGCCCCGCCCGTAGTGACGCACCCACGCGCAGGCATAGTCCTGGTCCTCTCTTTCATGGGGTTTGGCACTGAGGTCGGTCTTGTCCGTGTCGATACTGAAGAGCACGCGTACACGATCACGCGAAAAGGGATCCCCCACGCGGAAAAATTCATCGGACAACTCAAATCCCTCGGAAGGAAAGGGGCTCATCAGGGGGTGATCGGGCGAGTCGACCTTCATCACGACCCGTTCCTGCATGTCACGATGGTTTGCACCGCGTGCGCCCAGCATGCGTCCAAATTCGGGCCAGTCATCCCCTGCATTGGCACCCCATCGCCAAAAGGCCATGGTGGTCCCGTGTATGCCCATGAGTCCCCCGCCGCCGTACACGAACTCAAGCAGATTCTGTCTGAGCCGGGGATCGTCGAACTGGTTGCCCACCGTGTTGTTGAGAAGCACCGCATCGAACGTGCTGAGGGTTTCCTTTTCGAACACGGCCGGATCGCGTGTAATCACCACCTCAAACGCCCCGGTCTTTCTGCCCATCTCCTGAAAGGCCAGATTGGCATAAAACCGAGACGGATGGCCGCCATACACCACGTTGAGATCAAAGATCAGCAGTTTCCTCGCCGCCTTGGGGGCTGCAGGTGACTGATCGGGCAATGCAGCCATGATCCTGGCTCGATCATCCTGGCTGATCACATACCCCTTGTCCGTAACTCCTCCAGCCTGGTACGCCGGCACTGCCAGGAGTACAGGGCCCAGGAACAGCATGCAAAGCGCAATATGGATTTTCGTATTTTGGCACATCATGTCACACTCCTGTCAGGGTCATATACGTTTCGTACGTTTCAGCAGACGATTGGCTGTGTCGTCACCAGGGAATGTCTCTGCCGCCGGATCCCAGGTCAGGGACCGCTGCAACTGATAGGCAATGATCGTCAAATGCCCCAGCGAGGCAGAGCGATGCCCAAGCTCCGCATCTGTGCTGGGACGTTCGCGTGTGCGAATACACTCGAGCCAGTTCTCGTGGTGGTTGTTCCCCATGTCCACGTCACGCGTCTTCAGCTGCATGGCCTCAAAAATATCTTCAGGCCCGCCCTCGATCGGTCCACCGGTGGTCATGGAGGTGACCCAGCCCTTGTCTCCCACGAAGATGCCGCCGAAGTTGCCTGCCAGACGCGCGTCATCGGGCACGGCGTGGTAGAGGCGCTTGACATCCTCCCAGTTTTCCACCAGATGCAGCAGCGTGCCATTGGCATAGCGCATGGTCAGCGTGGGATACGGGCCATCCTTGGGATGGATCAACTCCACGGGCCCGCTTTCCTCCATGCCCAGGGCATATTGAATGATATCCGCAGCGTGCGAATGATACCAGGTGGATGCGCCGACCCCGAACTCCCTGCACCAGGCCCAGGGCACCACACCGGGTTTGGGATTCGTGTGGTACAGGTGGTTGTAGGGATGCCATGCGGCCGGGCCGACCCATCGCTCCCAGTCCAATCCTTCGGGCACCGGTTCTCCAGGCAGGTCAAGGCTCACCGGGATGTACGATCGCAGTGTGGCTTCCCAGTCCATGAGCTCGGCATAGGGCTTGAATCGACCCGCGCCCATGGGGCCGGCCAAGGTCTGCCAGAGCGTGAACACCGACTTCACCCTGCCCAGGCCGCCGCCACGCACGAAATTACAGATCTTTCGAATCGTGGGCATGGAACGGTATTGGGTCCCGGTCTGGAAGATTCTGTTGTACCGACGCACGGTCTGTACCAGTTGACGTCCCTCGTCCACGGTCACGGAGATGGGTTTCTCGCAGTACACATCCTTGCCGGCCTTGGCCGCATCCATGGCCTGCGGCGTGTGCCAGTGGTCCGGCGTGACAATCACCATGGCATCGATGTCATCGCGTGCCAGGATCTCCCGGTAGTCTGTGTACATGTCACAGCCTTTATTTGAATTGGCGTACGCCTCGGCCACCACGGACCGGGTGGCTTCAAGACGTACCCGATCCACATCACAAATGGCCAGCATCTGGACCGAGGGATCATAGGCCAGGCGGCGCGTATGGCCATTTCCCATGACACCGAGTCCGGACTGCGCCACCGTGATTCGATTGCTCGGGGCCACCTGCCCATCAGCACCCAGCGCGGATGCCGGGATGATGGTCGGCATGGCAAAGGTGCCTGCGACCGCGGCTGTTTTGTGCATAAACGTGCGGCGGCTGAAATCGCGGCCTTTGGCTGTTTTCTCGCGTGCTTTGTGTGACATCGTTATCTCCCGGGAATCACTCGTGCTGCTCTTTTAGAGCATTTCAATTCTTGTCATCATGTCATGGGGCAGCCCACATTGTTGGCAAATACATAGTCGTCGCCATGTTCCCCAAGGTCGATCACCATCTGATCCATGAATCCGCGATAGAGCGTGTTGTTGGCAATGACCGAGGTGCTCAATTTTCGCAGAATGAATCCGACCTGAGGCGTGTATTTTCCCTGGCCGCCATCGTCACGCCCCGCCGCGCAGGTATTGGCCACGAATGTCAGTCCGCTGCATTCCTCCAGGCGGATCTGGCAGGATCGCTCTCCTTCGGCCAGCATGTTGCTGTCTTTGCCGCAGCGTCTGAAGACGTTGCCGGTGAGGGTGGCGGTCCGCATTTTGATCGCACAAATCCCGGCGCCCCAATTCCGGTCGAAGCAGTTGCCTGTCACGTTCCAGGCGTCCCCTGCGCAGAGGTACAGGCCATATCCCTTGTTCCATTCAACGCGGTTGGCTGTAAACATGATGGTGGCGCCCACGCTGTCACAGCCAAAACCATGACTTCCGTTTCCGGAGAACTGGTTGTCCGTGACGAACCCGTCCCAGCCGGTGATTTGACAGCCGCATCCCTTGTTGCCCTGCATGATACTGTGCCGTATGATGAACAGCCAGATGCGCAGCAGGTGTGCGCCGTGGCCGGAGAATCCGGCAATCTTGCAGTCATCGATAACAATGGAGTCCTCCTTGGCACTGTATTTCTCCGCGTTGTTGAGGAAGACGCCGTGAATCGCTTTTTGTGCGTCTCTGCGCCCCTGCAGGAAGAGTCCCCTGAGATGGACGCCAAAGGCGCCGGTGATGTTGAGCAGGCAGTCCGCTTCATTAGAATCCAGGATGAGCATGGCCCCGGCATCGCCTCGATATCCCCACTGGGGTTCTGCCATGACTGTCGTATGTGGGTGGACCTTGAGGTCGTGGCAAAGATATCGTCCGGCAGGGAAGTAAACCGAACCGCTGACAGAGCCGGCCATGTCCAGTGCTTTTTGAATCGCCTCCGAGTCCGGTGTTTTGCCGTCACCCTTGGCCCCGAATTCACGCACGTTGAAAACGGAAGGACTTGATGCACCTGCCTTTTCAGAGGACAATTCAGGTGCGGCGCCGACGAGACTCGCCATGCCGAGAACACCGCCTCCCATGATGAAGTCACGCTTGGTTATTTTCATTGGGGTCTTCCTGTCTTGAGCCCGTTACACAATGAGGTTTAAATCCAATCGCTGGAGTCGAGGCTCTGCCTGAACAGTCCGTCGTCGGCACGAGAGCGAGCGTTTTTTCGTCTGGCAAGGACGGCGAAGCAGGCGATATTGAACGTATCGTCGATGCAGCCGGACGTAGTCCAGATGGAAAGCAAGCCGGTCGAAGCCAGATCGACTTTTCAGACAGAGCCTAGGGCTGTGTGAGTCAAACGGCTCAAACCTCTTTTTCCCGTACAGCCCTGGCTGACTGTTCTCTATATTAATCCTGTTTTGCCAGATGCTCAATCACAATAACCCGTCAAACCCAAGAAAACAATCTCCTTCGATTTGTGACACCAGGTATATCCTCCTACAAATTTCCATAATGATGGAGCCTCACCTGAGACGCTGACCGAGATTTTACTTCAAAAATCAGTTTTGAAACCAGCTCTAGCTGTATTGTATTGAAGGGGGTGAACCGCGGCAACTGATTTATTCAGTTGAGAAGACCATGTCCTGTGGGCATGGATGTTTATTGAACCACGCTTCCTCATCTGGTCAACCTCTTGTATCGTCTTGGCCGACAGTTCAAGTTTATGGGAGAGTATGAAAGAATTGCCAATGATCCTGAAGCAAATAGGATCCTGACGCGCGCCTTATGTTGTCCCTGATCAGGTGTAAAAGACAACATCGAAATGCCTGATCAGGCGTTCCTGTCGCAGACAGACGATTAGCGCGCAGGTGCGGTGAGATCCACCGGTACCACTGCGCCGGACTCAACGTCAATTTCAACGGCGTCCACTGCCTTGAGTGTAAACGCACCGAACGCCGTTTCACCAGGCAGCGATTCCTTGTGTGCTAGCACGACCCACCAATGCCCCGGAGGAATGTGATCAAAATTGAATTCGCCGGTTCCGGTCGGCGTGACTATACTGCCAATGGTTGGCAACAGAGGAGGCTGCTCAGGTGTTTCTGTGTCTTTCCTGAGACCGCGAAACAGGGTTGACAGAAATCCCCCTGAAGGCTTTGGTGCCGGATCATCAGACAGACGGGGTCGCCGTGCTGACACCTGGATGAGCCAATCGCCCTTGGTATCAAAATTCGAAATGCTGCCGGAAATACTGGCCCAGGGCTGCAGGCGGATTATCAGAGATTCTCCAGTCTCGGGGCTTTCCTGCACTGCGAAACCAGTGTCATGGGCAATAAACAGGGGATGCGTTTCATGTCCAGGCGGAAATGAGAATTCCCCTGCGGAGTCGGTCTCCTGCAGGGAATGTTCGCGTGATGTCTCACGGCCAAACCTTCCATTGCTGAGAGAGGCAAATCCATAATTGGATGACCTGCCCTGGGTCGGCGCACTGAGCATGACGACTTGGGCTTTGGAGGCCGGTGCTCCGTCCGGCTGCAATACAGCACCGTGCACGCCCTGCCCCCGCTGCATCTGTACGGTCATCGTTTCTCCAGTTCTGTCTTGCACCAGGAGGTATGCAGGCAGAAATCCGTCGGCAGTGACCTGAATAAACGCCGGCGCGGCGCGTTTCTCAATGTCAATCCGCGTGTCTGCAGAATGCACGGTTCTTGCCTGAAAACTGTGCCACACAGGGTCCTGATCCGAATCGAATCTCCAGCCTGGGGTGACCTGATAGGTGTCGAGCATTGCGCCGGTCTTTGCATCCACGGCCTGTATGCGAACCCGTGCGTCGAGCCGCGATTCAGGGAGAGGTTCAATGCCGGAGAACGGCAGGAACTTGGGGGTTTCTTTCCACGGCATGCCCCGAGGCGAACCGATCCCATTCCAATCACGGTCACCCGGGTCCAGGAGCAATATCAGATTTGTCACGGACTCGGTCAGGGTGGCCTCCAGTTGGCCGCCGTTTAGATCGTAGTAACTTCGGTTCAGTTTGGCGATGCGATACCCGGGTATGCGTATTGGGCAGCCGATTTCTCCGGGATGGACCCCGGAGAACGTGAATGTACCATCGGGGCCCAGTGTTTGGCTCAGGCCGCCCCAGATTTTTTCATGGTTCAGGAAGATCATGGAGTCTGGAGGAATGGGCTTGCCGTCGCTCAGTTCAACTTTCCCGCTGACGGTAAGTCCCGGCTGAATCACCAAATCGCCTATATCATGGGCCTGACCGTTTTTCAATTCCGTCACGCGCGTCAGAGGTGTCAAACCCAATGCGCCGATCGACTCCATGGAGGCAGTCACGTTGTACACCAACTCCACAGGTAGATTGCTGAACGTGAACCGGCCCTCAGGATCGGTTGCAATGGATTCCCGGGTGAAATTGCTGCCAGCGAAGCGATCTTCCGAGGAGGCCAGCATCATGCGTTCACTCAGGGGTTTTCCGTTATGGACCAACCGGCCTGTGATCGTTCCTCCCTCTGCCAACTGGAAGTCACGTGGACGCTTCCCGAACGGAATCTCATGGAATTCAGCCTGCGCATAGTTGCGGCAGTGAATCTTAAGTTCCACATTCAGCACCTCCTGCTTGGCCACCAGGCTGAACTCACCCTGCAGATTGCTCACAGCCACGGGTGTCATGAGGACCATGGAGGGGGGACCAAACGTTCTGCTCCCGCGATTCGAGGACCAGCCCTCGGCAGTCACACTGGCGCCCACGACCGGTTCGCCACGGGCATTGACGACTCGACCCTGCAGGAGGCGCTCAGCAGGGACTGCGGACAGGTCAAGTGTCTCCATGGCCACGGTCACCGGTCCATGGGCAGGATCGATGTCCCCCATGAATTGCGGCAGATAGCCTTGTTGCACCACCAGGATACGAAAGAGCAGCGAAGGCGCCAAAGCCTCGATGTCGAACCCCCCATCTGCGTCTGTGCTCGCCTCTTTTCCGCAGTCCGGATAGCACGACGGACAGAGATAGGCAGGACCCACCTTGGGCTTGGCCGTGTAGACAAAAACACGGGCATCCTTCAAGGCATTGCCGGAGGCATCTGTGACACGTCCCTGCAGAGCAGGCCAGGCGACTTGCCGGGCGGGCGACTCCTGCGTCAGGGCCTTTGAGGCCCATGCCATCAAGCAGGCCATGGCCACTATAAGCCTAAATTGGATCGATAGAGTCCTTATACTCAATCGGGGCATTCCGGGGCTTAATGTAGATCTCATGCCAGGTCTCCTTCTCTCAAACAGTATTATCACTCAGCCTTGGTCATGATTATACACCCGGCCAAAGCTGGATCAATGAAAAAAGCGATTCGTCTCAGACGTCAATCTGTAAAGCTGTCAGAGGAAACAACTTGCAGGATCAGTGGGCATTGTCTGCAGTCTTGTCAGTGACTCTGACGATCGCTCGACAGTGGATCGTCTACCGTGTCACCGCTGTGCCATTTTCCGTTGATGCACGCCAAACGGTAGGGTCGACTGGCATCGTAATATGCCTTGGTCGTGTCTACCTGATGCACCATGACGCCAGGCTGGTCAAGGGCCAGCGTGTCTTCAATCAGGCCGTCGGGTGTGATGAACAGGCTTTCCCAACTGTGCGGCGCGCAGGAGTTGTTCACAGACAGGAACATGTAGTTGGTCGCGGCCCTGGCCTGTGCTGTGGGCGGCATGATTTTGGGATGAATGGAGCCTTCCTTCTGGCGCGCGTTGTAAAAGGAATGGAGCATCAACTGGACGCCCTTTGTGCAGTATTGGCGATACAGCTCCGGGAATCGGATATCATAACAGATCAGCAGACCGCAGCGCACCCCCTGGACATCGAACGTGACAAAATGATCGCCAGGCGAGTAATGTTTCAAGTCGCCGCCAGTACAGAAACGCTTGTCGTACCGATCCACGATCTTGCCTGCAGGATTGATCACGTACAGGGAATTGTGCGGTTTGACGCCTGCACTCAGTCGATGGGCGCTGCCGAGTACGACCCACAGGTCCAATTCATCGGCCAGGCACAGGATGGACTCCAGTGCCCTGCGCTGGGCGGCCCAGTCAAAATCGTCCAGTGTCTTGTGGTCCACGCCTGCATAGCCGGACAGGGCACATTCGGAAAAGTGAACCATGTCAGCCTGCAGTGCCTTGGCCTCACGCATTTGTTTGCGAATCCATTCGGCATTGGCAGTCACATCTGCTGATACGGGAAACTGACAGGTCGCCAGCAGCAGTTTACCCGCCTGATCGGAGTGCATGGCTGTACTTGCCTGGCCTTCGTCTGCCCGTCCAGGGCTGAGGCTGGATGAAGCACAAACCAGCACAAGGCATACACCGAGCCACCTGAACCCCACCCATCTGGAATGCGTCTTGGCCTTCATTGTCTTGTCCCCTTGTCACCAGCTAGGTGAATTCTACACAGAAACAGGTTCAGTCCATGCCGGCTTGTTGTCAGTCCTGAGACGGCGCAGAGAGCATCTCATCAATCCCGGAGGCCAACTTTGGAGCTGCCTCAGGGTTCGCGTCTCGGGATTTCATGGCCTCGAGTTCCTCAAGAATGACAAAACTGACCGGTACCAGAATCAGCACCACCAGGGTGGACGCCAGGGTGCCCACACCCAGGGAAATGGCCATGGGTACCAGGAAGAGGGCCTGTTCATTGGTTTCAAATATCATGGGGCCCAGGCCCAGAAACGTGGTAATGGCAGTCAGGAAGATGGGCCTGAAACGGCGTTCTGCCGCGCGCACACTCGCCTCCTTCACGGGAATGCCCCGCTCCAGATACCGATTGCGCGTCATGGCCAGCACAAATCCGCCATTGACCACCATGCCGCACAGGGCGATCATGCCCAAGACGCTGAAGATGCTGAGGTCAAAGCCCAACACAATATGGCCAAGCACGGCTCCGGCCAATCCCCAGGGCACGGTCATCAACACGATGGCTGACTGCACATAACTTCTAAGGAACGACGCCATGATCGCGAAGATGGCAAACAGGGAGGCTGTAAGCCCGATACTCAAATTCTTTGTGGCCTCGCGCTGCTCGCGCTGTGTGCCTTCAAAGGAATAACGCAGACCTGGGAACCGTTTCATCAGTTCCGGCATTTCCTTTTTCTCGAGCGCAGCCAGCACCTTGTTTTCATTGGTCACGTTCACCAGGACACTGGCTGTGACATTCAGGACCCGGCCGCCATCCACGCGGTCGATTCGCACCGGGGCTGAGTCTTCAATGATGTCCGCGGCCTGGTTGAGGGGAATTTCTGCCCCGTTGGCTGCCTTGATCAGGAGTCCCTCCAGGCCACTGAGGGACCGTCGGTCCGATTCAGGAAGACGCACCATCACACGCAGTTCTTCACGCTCACGCGGTTGACGCAGTGCTTCCGCCCCATAAAAGGCATGGCGGATCTGTTGCCCCAGATCCCTCGCAGTAATGCCCAGTGCCTGGCCTGCGGGTTTGATCTCAAAACTGATCTGCGGCATCTCCTTGCCAAAACCCTTGCGGATGTCAGTCACGCCCGGGTACCGTGCCACCATGTCTCCCAGCACTTCAGCGGCGGCGCGCAGGGTATCGACTTCCGGGTGTGCCAGTTGAATGTCAATGGCGGCTTCACCGCCTGGACCGGCCAGGTAGTCAAAGAACAGGGACTCCATGTCCGGAACTTCCGGTATTTCCTCACGCCACAGTTGGACAAAGCCGGCACCTGTAATCTCACGTTGGCTTTGCGGCACCAACTTGCAGGCCACTGTGGCATGATTGCTGCTGCGCGATGCCACAGAGATACTGATCCCCCGTATGATACCCTCGATGTCGGATTTGGCCACGCCGCGTTTTATCGCGGCCTCCACCAGGAATGCCACGTCCCGGGTACGTGCCACGGGGGTGCCGGTCGGCATCTCAATTTCTGCCTGAATGTAGTCGTTTTCAATCGCAGGATTGAATGTGAAATTGACCCGACCGCTGAACAGGTAGGCCACCAATATCAGAAAGGAGGAGGCGAACACTGTCAGTGTGATGTAGCGATATCTAAGGGCTGCGGCCAGGACGGGGTGGTAGAAACGCTCCATGGCCGCATCAATTTTGAGTCGAAGTCTGGTCTGGGCCCGGTCGAATCTGGAGAAAACGGAATCCGGGTGGGGATGTTTGCGCGTGAATGCCAGATGCGAAGGCAGGATCAGGAGTGCCTCGACCAGGGACACGGTAAACACGGCAATAATCACGGATGGGAGAATATTAAAAAAGCGACCGCTCTCCCCGGGTACGAACAGCAGGGGCAGAAAGGCAATGATGTTGGTGCCCACGGCAAAAATCACAGGAATGGCCATTTCTCTTACACCCGCCACAGCCGCGTCCATGCGTGACATGCCCTCGGAAATCTTGTGGAAGATATCCTCGCCCACGACCACGGCATCGTCCACCACAATCCCAAGGGTCACGATAAAACCGAAGAGAGAGATCATGTTTACACTGGCGTTCATCAAGGGCAGCAGAATGAGGGAGCCCAGAATTGAAACAGGAATACCGATGGCGGTCCAGAAGGCCACGCGTAATTCAAGCAGCAGCCCCAAAGCCAGAAGCACCAGAATCAACCCGGTGGTTCCGTTAAACCGCAGCAAATCGATTCGCTCCTGATAATCTTCAGTCCTGTCATGAGCCACCTTCACCTCAACCGACGGCGGCAAGGCGGCATTGACCTGTTTAATGTACTTATGGACTGCGGCTGCCACTTTCAGAGGAGGCTGGGTTTCAGACGCGTAAACGCCAATCCAAATCGATGGTTTGCCATTGTAGTATGACTCCCGTTCGGTATCTTCGAACCCATCCTCAATCGTGGCAATGTCCCCCAATTTGATTTCAGCGCCGGTATTGCTGCTCTTGATCGGGATCTCAGAAAACTCGCTTCCAAAATAGCGACGCTCTGTAGTCTTTAGCAGAATGTCACCGCCTGGTGTGCGCATGGTCCCGGCCGGCACATCCAGGGCAGCATGGTCAATGGCGTTGGCGATCTCTCCCAGCGTCAGGTCAAGGGCGCGGAGTTGCATCTGCGGGACCTCGATGCGGATTTCGGGACGGCGCACACCGCGCATGACCACCAGCGACACCTCTGGCTGTGCCAGGAGACCGTCTTCGATCTGGTGGGCAAACTGAATCAATGTGCGCTGGTCCAGTTCGCCAAACACCGAAATATAGACCACGCCTCTGCGGCGATCTGATCCCAGGGAAATCACCGGCGGTTCAATCTCATCCGGAAACAGACTGATGCGCTGGACTGCGGCCGTGACTTCCTGAAGCGCCCGGTTGCGGTCAAATCCAGGCATGATTTCCACTGTCACTGAGGCGTTTCCCTCGGTGGCGGAGGACACAATGCGGCGCGTGAGTTCCAGACCGCGAACCTCTGCCTCGATGGGCAGCAGAATCGATTCTTCAACCTCTTCAGGGCTGGCACCCCGATACTGCATATTGATCGACACGGTATCCAACTCAAAAATCGGATAGATCTCCTGGCGGATATTTCCGGCCACAACCAATCCCACGACCACCACAGCCAGCATCAACAGATTGGCAGCCACATGATTGCGAGCAAACCAGGCCAAAAGGCCGGTGGCGTGAGACGTGTCATTAAACGGGTTGCGTTCCATATCAGTTTTCCAGTCCAGTGCCAGTCATCAGTTCCGGATAGGCCGTCGCCGGTTGAGGCGCGACCACCATGCCTGGCAGGGCAGCACGTAAATCGCTCACGATGAGCTGGTCGCCTGCCTCCAGGTTATTGGCAATGAGCACGGTGTCCTTTTCTGTCCAGAGGACCGTGGCCGGGAGGATTCGCAGCGCATGGTCATCGCCCACCACCCAAATCTTCTTGCCTTCCCTGAGCGCCGCTTGAGGGATTCGCAGTGTTTCTTCCAACTGGCCGGCATCGATTTCTACTTCAACGTAGCTGCCAAGGAGCAAGGGAAATTTGCTGTCGGAACTTCGCTGAAGGATCAGGGGATCCGTGACAGACACAAGCAGACGAGCCATGCGTCCCAGGGGATCCAGATCGCTTAAAAGACATATGACCTGGCCTTTCCAGGTTGCGAGTTCTTCGTCTCCCATATCCAAAATCACCCGTGCTTCCGCCCCTGGCTTGTCACCTTCCGGAAATTGTACCCATTTCAATTTGGAAAATGGAATGGTGGCCTGGATCCAGAATTCATCCGTGCCCACCAGTTCACAGATATCCGAACCAGGATTCAGCAATTGCCCCACCTCAACCGATTCTGTGATCACCATGGCGTTGAATGGCGCCGGGATCACGGTGCGGGAGAGTTGCAGCTCGGCTATTTCGATATCGTTTCCGGCCTTTTCCATGAGTGCCTCAGCGCGCCTGAGATGGGGCGCACGCAAGACCAGGGACTTGTTGACGTCCTCCATGTCGAGATCCGATTGGAGCTCAGCCCATTCGCGTTTGGCAATGACCTGACGCCCACTTTCCACTTCCCGTTCAAACCGGGCCTGCTCAAAGTTTGCCTGCACTTCGGCCAGGGCCAATTCATAATCCTTGGGGTCGATACGGATCAACTCGTCACCCGCCTTGACATGGCCCCCTATCGTGATCGAGTCACTTTGCCATATCACCTGGCCTGTGACTTGAGGCTTGATGACCACCTTTCTGGACGGCACCACACTGCCGGACGCACGGACTGCCACGGAGCGTGTCTGGGGCGTCATGGGAATCGTCTGCACGATCTTGGCCGATTCAGTGACCTCCTCAGGCACTGTTTCAGGACCGGTCCAGAGCAACATGAGGCTCATGCATCCACCGAACCCGAAGATCAGGAGAATGACAACCACCGTACCCAATATGGATTTCTTACTCATTGACAAAGGACTCCGCTATAACGGGCGTTTCAGGAGTCAGCATGGGGCCACCCAGTGCCCGGTGCAAGCCGACACGTGCACTCAAAACCTGTCTCCGCGAACTGACTACATCACGTTCCAGGTTTTGCACAATAGACAGAGAGGTAAACACAGGCAAATAGTCCGTCAGTCCCTGGCTGAAACGATTGCGTGCTTCAGTCAGAAGTCGCTGCGCAGTGGCCAGTTGCTGTTCTACCAACACCAACTGCTCCTCGCTCTTTCGTTCATCGAGCAGTGCAGACTCCACCTCGAATAACGATGAAAGGTACTTTTCCGAGTAGCCGGCCAGGGCATCCTTGAGACGCGCCTTGCGATAGGTCACTTCACTGCGGCGCTGGCCTGCATCGAATACCGGGCCTGCCAACCCGGCAAAGACTGAGGTGACAGCATCGGCAAAATCGGGATCGCCCTGCCAGCCAAGGGATCCCCCTAACGACACGGTGGGCAATCGCTGGGCCATGGCCACACCGACCTCATAGTCATAGGCCAACACCCGCTTCTGTGCAGCCCTCAGATCGGGCCTGCGCGTCAGCAAAAGCGAAGGGATGCCCACTGCAGGCAGGGGCGACGGGCGGCCCAGGGTGCTTGACAAGCTGTGCTTTTCCTTGCCGGGCACGCGTCCAAGCAGGACATCCAGTGAATACTCCAGTTGTCCAATGCGCGCTTCGGTTTGCGGCACGCGGGCCAGTGTGGTTTCCAGTTGTTCCTGCTGCTGCAGGACATCCACAATGGAAGACTGTCCCTGACCAAAACGCAGCGAGGTCAATTGAAGCAGGGTTTCATTGATTTTGATTTGCGCACGGATCACCTCGAGTTGACGCAGTTGCTCCTGAATTTCAAAATAGGTCTCTGCAATGGCTGTGGACAGGAGAAGGCGTGCACCCAGCCAGTCTTCAATCGTGGCCTGGGCAGTCAGATTTTCCACGCGCCGCAGGGAGGACAGGCGTCCCCAGACATCGAGTTCCCAACTGAGAAGAAAACCCAAATCAGAAGTCTCCCGCATATCGCGAGACTGGCCCCGGCCGGTTTCGCCGTCCCATTCCAAGGTGTATCCGGTATCCAGATTCAGGGAGGGGTATAAACGGGCACCCGCCTGGCGTGCCAGGGCTGTGGCCTGCTCAATGCGTGCCGCATATTGCTGTAGCCCAAAATTCGCAGTTAGCCCAGATTCAATGAGACGGTTTAGATCTTGATCATTAAATGTTTCCCACCATGCACAATGCCAGTCATCCGGCAGAACCGACCCAGCGGACACTTCAGAAAAATGTGGCTGGATGTCGACCTCCAGAAGCGCGGCCCCTTCATCAACCTTGTGGACTGAGCAGCCGCTGAGCAGGCACAGGGTAAGGCTCAAAAATAATAGCATGCGCCTCATGATTCACCTGGCCAGTCTTTAGTGTCACTGACAACTGATGTGCATGCGTATAATAATCCATTCATCATCCGCGGAGTATACTCCCTGAAACAAGACAGATCAAGGGGTTGTTTTATGTGGGAACACCTGGATACATCAGCCGTCTTACAAAGTCCATTTCCAAATCCAGCGGATGTATTCCACGGGGTTACCCACTGCGCCCGACGAACCCTGTCTTTGGCTGGACAATCAGTGTTAATTCACGCAGGGTATCTCGAACAGGCGGATGACATTCATGAAGTGAGGATTGTCATCTTCGGCAGGAATTTTTGGGTGGTTTCCCTCCAAATTTACTGTAGAATCAATCCAGTGTTGTTTGTCTGAACGCTGACGTCAGCATGGACGTTAATCAGATTGGAAATAATGAGTAGCACAACCCGTACAGCCGCCGCCCTGAATGCCAACAGCAAGGAATCCCCTGCCATGAGAGTATCTGCAATCCCAGTTTGGGTGCTGGTTCTCGTGTCTGTACTCACGGGTCATGCCGAAACACGGGTGACAGTCGAGATCGAGGAGAACGTATATCACTATGAACAGGCTGACAATGGTGCAGGACCCATGTGGTGCTCCGGGTCCACCTGCCTGGTGCATTGCGGTCATGAGATCTTTGCCAGCGGCCTGGAGACGCTCCCACAGGCAAAGCCCTTGAACAATTGTCGCTGGATGCTGTTTCGTCGTGATGAAAACGGCTGGAAAAAGATCTGCGTGGATGACACGGAAAGGACACGGGAACCGAGCCCCCTGGTCGCTTTCCCGGACGGACGGCTGTTCCTCTCGGTCAATCCCACAACCGATCCAAACGCCTATTCCGGCGCTGCCAGACCCGAGATTCTCCAGTTCAACTGCAACGAACCGGACCAGCCCGCCAGAACCCTGCAGCCTGTATGGGCGGGTCGTCCCAAATTCTCAGAACATTCCTACCGCAGCTTTGCAGCAGATGGGGCCAGCCATGAGTTGATCCTGTTTCAGAATATCGGCTACGCGCATGCCGAGTGGGCCTTTCTGGATCGGAACGACCGGTGGATCGCCCAGGGTCAGATCAAGTGGCCCTGGGGTGCTGACTATGATACACCTCAGCCCATACGCGTGTGCTATCCCAATGTGGCACTCAAGGATCGGGCCGTTCATTTTTGCGGGGTCAGCGACATTGTCGAGCCCAACGAAACCTGGCGTGCGTACAAGAAAGAGTTGACCGGACGCGAGTGGGATTATGACTTTCGCCGTCTCTTCTACACATGGACGAATGATATCACCTCAGAACCGTTTCAGCCCTGGGTGGAGATCGCCAGTCGCGAAAAGACATGCGGTTGGGTCAGCCCGGGAGACCTCTGGCTGGCCCCTGATGGTCACGTGCATATCCTCTGGACTGAACGGGCACTGGACGAGCGTCTGCGTGAGAGGTTCTTCCCGGAAGCCAGGCAGAGCCACTCGCTGAACTGGGCCGTGATTCGGGAAGGCAAGGTCCTGTCACGGCGTGTGCTCCTTGTGGCCGAAGAAGGCCGGTCCAACGAGCGCCCCGGGCGCGCCCAGTTCCATGTCACACCTGACCAGCGTCTCTTTGTGTTCTACTATGTCAACGGCTCGGATGAACGCGGTCGACCGATCTCAGAGAACCGTTTACTCGAAATCCAAGCAGATGGAACAACAGGCATACCGGTTCGAGTGCCTTTGAAGAAACCGTTCACGAATTTCTTTACTGCGACCGTGCGTGCCGGTTCGCCTGCTTCCGATAAACTGGAAGTGCTTGGGACTCAGCAAGGCACAGGAACCACGATCAGTTTTGCGAGTATTCGAATCCGGTGAATTTTTGGGTCAATCATGACAGGCTAGCCAGGAAGTGTCCGTAGAAGACGCCTCTGACACGATGTGACGGGAAAACGCGTCTTGCCTGCCTGTGCTGTCTGCCTCCAGTCACATTGAGGGCCTCATTACCTGGAGAGATCTGTTGAAATACGACGTCAAGAAAAATGTCGATTCTTGATTGCTTTCCCCATATTGACGCCATAGAATTAATGCGTGATCGATATCCAGGGAGCTTAGAGCCATTGAATTTCAAGCTGTATGACGATTCGAGTGGGCCATCAATGTAATCGGTTTGATTGTGAGGAGATACCAGTATGAAACAGCAGACGCGTTGCCAAAAGAGAGTCCTCGTCCTCGTTTTCGTGAGTCTGTTCACCTGGCTCAGTACAGTCCAGGCGGCAGCGCCCAGAATAACCGGAGACTGGCAGATCCAGGTGGAACGGGAAGGTCAGTCCATGCCAACCCTTTTATCGCTGACTCAGGATGACAGCGGTCAGTTGTCCGGAAAATGGATCAGTGTATGGGGCGCCAGTGACCTGAGTGATCTGACCTGCACGGACAATACAGTCCGCTTTACGCGGACCAGCCGATTTCGCGACCAGGAGTCTACACGAACCTTTGTCGGTCAAATCAAAAAGGGGACACTGTCCGGTGTGATCTCCAGGGACACCCAAGAGTCCAGGGTCACAGGCCAACGCGTCCAAATGGTGCGTCGCCCGGTCGGTACCTGGGCCATGCAGGTCAAGGTCGGTGACCAGGAATACCCGGGCACCCTCCGGATTTCCAGCGACCAGGCTGGCCAACTCACCGGGACCTGGGAGAGCCAATGGGGGGAGCATCAGATCACGGATGTGACCTTCAAGAATCCAGACCTGACCTTCAAGCGACACAGCAAAATACAGGATCGCGAATGGGATTCCGTTTTTACGGGACAGATCAAGAACCACTCCCTGATCGGCACCTTCACGAGTGATCAAGACCCGATCCCGGCCCAGGGAAATCGTGTCGGGGGTGGATTGGTGGGACGCTGGGATCTGAAGATCCCGTCGGATTCCGGTGATCGAACGCAGATCCTGCGCGTGTATCCTGATTTGAGTGGTTTGTACGGCCCCCTTCACATTGACAGGATTGCCCTGGAGGGTGACCGTGTGACCTTCAAGGCCATGGCTGCGTTCGGCGATCGGAACTTTGAATACAGCTTCAAGGGCACGCTCAATGGCAAGACCCTGACCGGGGAATTGACAGACACCCGGGGGAGTCAGACCATCGAGGGGCAAAAGATACTCCTGAAACCAGCGAAGAAGGCCACCGTTTCGAACAAAAAGACCTTTCGCCCGCCGGACGTCATATTTGTACCCACGCCGCAGCAGGTCGTGGACCGCATGCTCGAACTGGCAGAGGTGAAAAAGGACGATCTGGTGTATGATCTCGGCTGCGGAGATGGACGCATCGTGGTCACGGCCGCCCAGAAATATGGATGTCGGGGAATCGGCTTCGACATTGCAGCCAAACGGGTCCAGGAGTCTCTGGCAAACGTGGCAAGTCATGATGTGGGAAACCTGGTCCGTATTGAACGTGCCGATATCTTCACCCTGGATCTCCGCCCTGCCGATGTGATCACCCTGTATCTGCTGCCGTCGCTGAACGTGAAGCTGATTCCTCAATTGGACAAGCTCAGGCCCGGCGTGCGTATTGTGTCGCATGATTTTGACATGAAGGGCGTAAAGCCTGACAAGATCGTCACCATTGAAGATACAGAGGACGAATACGGAGACCATACCATTTACCTTTGGACCACCCCACTCAACAAAGAATAGGCCGTGATCTCCCTTCACTCGGACGTATAATCGTGCGAGTGACTGAACCGCCATTCGGCCCACACGGTCGGGTCTGTGTCACCCTGCGATTCAGGAGAAAAGCACATGAGCAGTCGAACGCAAGTCCTGTGCACGCTGGCGCTGGTGTCGATCATCGCTTCAAATTCATCCCTGGAGGCCAAGGAGACATCTGTACCGCTGGACAAGGATCCGGCCTTGGAGGCCTGGTGGGCTGCACCTGAATGCGTGATGCTCTAAAATGCTGATTTGGCAGATGCTTAGATCGTATCCTGTGAGTTCAGTCTGAATTAACTGGATTTATCTTCTGTGCCGGGTACACTGAAGCGACATGATGACCTGAAGATAGTTCACGAGGGTTGCTGTTGTCTCACTTTTGTGTGGACATCTGAGATTTAAGGAGCGTGTTCGATGAGACTTGATGTCATACTCAATCGGCAGGCAATGCAGGCAGGTGCAGTGGACGCTGCCTCCGCTACGTCTTTGTGGGGTATGGCTGGATGCGACAAAGGCCGGCTTCCACCAAGGGACATCGGCTATCCGGGATATGTCGGTCACGAGACTATCCCAACCAGAGATGCACTGACAGGGCTGCGCGACGCTATTGCCTGGCGTGATGTCTAAGCAGGAAGCGGTCACACGCCCCGGCATTGAACTGTTTGAATTCTATGATTAGGACATTGGAAAACTGTCTGAAACTTTTAGGAGATTGTTATGTCAAAAAACACGTCTAAGCTCACACGACGGGCATTTCTGAAGTCAGCAGCCGTTGTAGGGCTTCCAATGATTGTGCCTGCCACGGTATTTGGACGCGGCGGCAGGGTCGCGCCGAGTGAGAGGATCATCCTGGGGGGGGTCGGGATCGGCAGTCGCGGTACACACGATTTGAACTGGATGCTGCCTGAATCCGATGTGCAGTTTGTGGCCACCTGCGATCCACAGAAGTCGCGGGCCGAGAAGGTCAAGGCCCTGGTGGATAAGCGGTACGGCAACACCGACTGCAAGATCTACCACAACACACCGGAATTCCTGGCCGAGCGCACGGATATCGACGCCCTGCTGGTCACCACCGGGGATCGCTGGCACGCGATGGCCTCGATCATGGCCATGCGTGCAGGCAAAGATGTTTACTCGGAGAAGCCCTCGTCCATGACCGTGGCCGAAGGCCGTGCCGTGGTCGAGACCGCCAAACGCTACCGCAGGATCTATCAGACCGGCACGCAGAGACTGAGCGAGGGCAACTTCACCTTCTGCAACGAGATGCTCCGACTGGGGCGCCTGGGCAAGGTGCATACGGTGCGTGCGCACATCGCGCCCTGGGATGCTGCCGAGATGCGGCACGACTGGCTGCCTGCTCAGCCCCTGCCGTCCAAAGAAGAGGTCGACTGGGACGCGTGGCTTGGCCCCTGTCCCTGGCGGCCCTACAATGCATCCTACTGCAGCGGCGGCTGGCGGGGATTCTATGACTTCCACACCAGCTGCATTGGCGAATGGGGCGCGCACACGTTTGCCTCGTGTCAGGTGGCGATCGGTGCAGACAAGACCGCGGCCGTGCATTACAGCTACGTGCCCAATGAGAGCGGCGACGGCATGGTCGTGCGTTTTGCCAATGGCATCAACATGGTCCTTGAACGTGACATGGACAAGAAGATCTGGAAGGGGTCGTGCGGTGTACGCTACGAGGGGCCAGAGGGCTGGGTGGCTGCGGCCGATGGTTATTCCATACCCGATGTGTCCAATCCGGCCATGCTGGGGGACTTCAGGAAGCTTGTCTATGACTATTCTGCCCGGACCCAGCGCCCCATGAGTCACGTGCGCAACTTCCTCGACTGTGTCAAGTCGCGTCACCAGACCGTGGCCAATCCCGAAGTCATGCACTACTCCATGACCACGGTCCATGCCGCCAATATCTGCATGTGGCTCAAGCGTGACCTCCAATACGATCCAATCAAGGAACAATTTGTCAATGATGAGCAGGCCAATCGGTTTCTGTCCCGCGCCATGCGCGAACCGTGGATTATCTAAATTGCAAGACCCATGCTTTAGTGAAAGAGGATACCCTAATGATTAAGCAAAGAACCCCCTTGATCCTTGTGGCTGCAGCACTGTTGTTCAGCGCAGTGACTGCCTATGGCCAGACCGTTCCGCCGGCCTCTCAGCAGGATGAACTCATTGCCGTGCTCAACGCACCGGATGCGTCGCGTCAGCAAAAGGCCGCGGCCTGTCGTCAACTGTCCTTTATCGCCACAAAGCGAGCCATTCCCACACTGGCCTCGCTCCTGGCCGATCCAGACCTGAACCACATGGCCAGGTACGCCCTGGAGACCATTCCTGATCCTGCCGTGAACGATGCCCTGCTCAAGGCACTGGACACACTCCAGGGCAAGCCGCTCATCGGTGTCATGGGCAGTCTTGGTGTGCGGGGTGAAACACGTGCTGTGGCGCCCCTGTCAGAAAGGCTCACACATCAGGATCCCCTGGTGGCCCAGGCTGCGGCCCGGGCCCTGGGCCAGATCGGAAATGCGGAGGCGGCTCAGGCCCTGAGCCGCGCAGTGTCCGGGGCTGCCGGCGATACAAGACTGGCCGTGGCCGAGGGACTGTTTCGCTGCGCAGAGACAACGGGCGGCCCCACAGCCCTTGGCATCTACGACCGTCTTCTCCAACTCAAGACCCCGCACCAGGTGCGGGCCGGCGCCTTGCGTGGGGCGATCCTCGCCCGTGAGGATGGCCTGGATCTGTTGACCACCTCTTTACAGAGTGAGGACTACATCCTGTTCTCATCGGCTGTGCAGACAGCCATTGAAATGTCCGATGCCCGAGTCACTCAGGTCCTGAGCGCGGCCCTGAGCGGGCTGCCTGCTGACTCAAAGATCCTGATTCTGGGCGCGCTGGCCGAACGCGGTGACCCGGCAGCCCTGCCGACCCTCGTCACTGCCGCAAGCCGGGGTAATCAGGCCGTTCGTATTGCAGCGATCAAGGCCATGCCGCCGATTGCCAATGCTGCTGCGCTGGGTACCCTGGTGACCTTGATCAAGGATCCCGATGCACAGATTGTCCAGGCAGCTCAGACGAGTCTCGTGGCCCTGCCCGGTTCTGCGGCAGATCAGGCGGTCCTGGGTATGCTCGAACGGGGCGATCCCGAGAGTCAGCTGCAGGCACTGGAACTGATTGGGCAGCGAAGAATGACCGATGTGGCCCCTGCCCTGTTAAAGGCAGCCCGGGGCAATGATGCAGCCGTACGTGTGGCCAGTATCAGGATGCTGGGCGACCTGGAAGACGCGGTACAATTTCCTGTGCTCATCGAGCTGCTGCTCGGGGCCCGGAGCGTCCAGGAAGTCCGCGCGGCCGAGCAGACGCTGTCTGCTGTGTGCACGCGGGATGCCCGGCCCCTGCCAGGCCAGGTCACCATTCGCAAGGCCGTGTACGGTGCCGTGGGTGCAGGCGGTTCAGCAGATGTCACCCAGAAGGTGGCGGACATGGTGTCATCCGGTGCTGCCGCCATAGAGGCCTCGAATGCCAGCTTTGGTGACCCTGCTGCGGGCGTTGTCAAGCAACTGAAGATCGAGTTTACGGCCAACGGGGTCACCCAGAGCCAGACAGTCCCGGAGGGCCGGCGCATCACGCTGCTGACCAGCGTCACGCCCCCAGCCTATGTGAACGATCTCTCCGCTGCCATGGCTCAAGCCACCTCCCAGCAGAAGCGTGCGATACTGCGTGTACTGCGTGCGGCCCAGGGATCAGCGGCCCTGGATGCCGTGCGTACGGCCATGAAGGATTCGGATGCAGATGTCAGCAGTGACGCGACCTCCATTTTCTGTGCCTGGCCGTCTGCCGAGGTCCTGCCCGAGGTCCTGGCCCTGGCCAGAACAGCCACGGAACTGAAGGTCAAGGTCGTGGCCTTGCGCGGGGCGATTCGTCTGATACCTTTGGAGAACATCACTGACGCGGAAAAGCTGGCTGGATTCAAGGCCATACTGCCCTTGATTCAGCGTGACGATGAAACCAGACTTCTGCTCGGATCTCTGGCTGAAATCCCCATGCCCGAGGCCCTGGCCATCACAGCCTCTTATCTGGACAATGCCGCAGTCCGGAACGAGGCCTGCTTTGCCGTGATCGCCATTGCCGAAAAGATGGCCCCAAACAACCAGGCCCAAATCAGAGAGGCCCTGCAAAGGGTGCTCAAGACCACCACCAACGCCGAGGTCAAGAAGCGGGCTGCGCAGGTTTTAGAGAAGGTCTAGGGATAGCGCACGGCAGATGTAAGGTGCTTTTTAAAACCGCGGAATGAAAGGCTTCGTATGCTGAATGACAACCGCGAGACATGTCTCGTCTATCAAATGTATGCGCTGATGGTCTGTCTGTGCCTGGGGATGACGGCCCGTGCTGCGGTGCCTTATCAATCCCCTGCTCAGTTCAATGCCCAGGTCCCCATGGAAAAGGCAGCCACGCCTGAGCAGACTGCCGCACTCCTGTCCCGTTATCCCAATGCAGATATCCTCCTGTTTCCGGAAGACAGGCAGCAGCCCATTCGTATGACCGAGGCGCTGCCTCAACCATGGATCGAGCGAGGCCCGGTTCGCCGGTTCCAGGGCCAGGCACAACCCGGTGAATTTTACTGCTTTCAAATCGGTCTCTTTGCAGCGCGGGCCTCTGTGTCGGATATTCGGATCGAGGTCACGGACTTGCGTGACTCTTCAGGTCAGACCCTCTCGGCTGAAAGCCTCCGATGTTTTAATCTGGGCGGCACGGACTGGCTGGGCAGGCCCTTTGAGAAGGTCGTGTCCGCGGCACAGGGCACAGTGCAGGCCCTGTGGTTCGGCGTGCAGATCCCTCAGACTGCGCAGCGGGGCCTGTACCGCGGGACCGTGGTCATCAAACCGGAACCCTCTCTGGCATGGGCCCAGGTCGATCTGGACCTGACCGTGTCCGGGGCCGTGCTGACCGACCACGGGGAAAGTGACCTGTGGCGCCATGCGCGGCTGCGCTGGCTCGATTCCACGCTGGGCCTTGATTCAGAGGTGACTGCCCCGTACACACCGATGCGTGTATCGGAGCATACAGTGACATGCCTGGGCCGAACACTCGTATTTAACGAGACTGCCCTGCCAGAGCATCTGATCAGCCACGTCTCTCACACAGGCGATTCTCTGGGATCAACACAAACCGAGATCCTGTCCGGACCTGTGGCACTGAAGATCGAAACGGACCAGGGTCTTGTGACATGGCGGAGCAGCACGCCCTATGTGGACCGGCAGGCACCGGGAGAGGTTCAGTGGCAGTCACAGAGTCTCAGTCCCAATTTTCAGCTCACGGTCCAGGCCCATATGGAATACGACGGCCATGTGGCCTTTCGGATGACTGTACAGGCCCGTCACCGGGTGACTGTCAGAGACATTCGCCTGGAGATTCCCTTTCGGCGAGAGATCGCCAGGTACATGATGGGCATGGGCCAAAAAGGCGGTACCAGGCCCAAGGCATTCCAGTGGCAATGGGATGTGACCAAACATCAGGACAGTGTGTGGATCGGCGATGTGCATGCAGGCGTGCAGTGCAAGCTCCTGGGCCCTGATTATTCACGTCCCCTGGTCAACATCTACTATGCCAACAAACCCCTGAATCTGCCAGATGCCTGGCATAATTCGGGAAAAGGCGGGTGCTCCCTCTCTGAAGTCGATGATCACACGGTGCTCCTCAAGAGCTTCAGCGGCGCACGCACGCTCGAGGCCGGGCAGTCACTTCACTTTGACTTTGACCTGCTGCTGACACCGGTCAAGCCCATTGATGCCAGGGCGCATTGGCGTGACAGGTACTACCACAACGGCAATGGTGCATCCTTGCCGACCTGGCTCAATGCAGCCAAAGACGGCGGGGCCAGCATCATCAACATTCATCACGGCAATGATCTGAATCCCTTTATCAACTATCCCTTTCATGCACAAACAGTCCAGGATTTGACCGCATACATCAAATCTGTGCATGCAGCGGGTCTCAAGGCCAAGGTCTATTATACAGTGCGTGAACTGACCAACCACATGACTGAACTGTGGGCCCTGCGCAGTCTGGGCGACGAGGTCTTCATTGCCGGTGCAGGCAATGACGAGCGCACGATCATCAACCCCAGCGGTGCTGATCCCTGGCTGCAGACGCATGTTCGTACGAATTATGTGCCGGCCTGGCGCCATGCCTTTTCCAGCGGCCAATACAAGGGCCATGTGGATGCAGCGATTGTGACCAACGGCATGTCGCGCTGGCACAACTATTACGTGGAAGGCCTGCAGTGGCTGCTGAAAAATCTCGAAATTGACGGCATTTACATCGACGATGTGGCGTATGACCGCAAGGTCATGCAGCGCGTGCGCAAGATCTTTGACCGGAATCGGCCCGGCAGCCTGATTGATGTGCATTCGTGGAATCACTTTAACGCACGCGCAGGATTCGCGAGTTGTGCGAATCTCTATATGGAGCACTTCCCTTACATTGACAGTCTCTGGTTTGGCGAGGGCTTCAATTACAATGAGTCACCGGATTACTGGCTGGTGGAGATCTCCGGCATCCCCTTTGGGCTCATGGGGCAGATGCTTCAGGGCGGCGGCAATCCCTGGCGCGGCATGGTCTACGGCATGAGTACGCGACTGCCCTGGTCAGGCAATCCCTCAGCCATCTGGCGATTCTGGGATGAGTTTTCCATTCAGGAGACACAGATGATTGGATACTGGACACCGGACTGTCCTGTCAACACGGACCATAAGGACGTCCTGGCCACGGTCTACAGGGGCAAGGATAGCACACTCATCTCAATGGCCAGTTGGGCGGACAAGGCCGTTGACTGCCGCTTGTCTGTAGACTGGGATCAATTGGGACTGGATCGTGACCAGGTGACTTTCTATGCCCCGCCCATAGAAGACTTTCAGCCCACCCGACTCTGGAACGTCAATGAAGCGATTCCCATTGACCCGGGACGCGGCTGGCTCCTGGTGGTCGACACGAAGAAACGATCACGCCCCGCAGCCCAGTGAACCACGGAGTGAATCGGACAGTTTTAACAATAGAAACACAGTATCGAGGATCACAACATGGCAAAGACAACACGACGCAGGTTTCTGGCTTCTTCAGCAGCACTGGCCTTTCCTGCCATTGTTCCATCGCAGGTTTTGGGTGCCAATGGCGCGGTGGCCCCCAGCAACCAGATTACCATTGGCCAGATAGGCTTTGGATGGATCGGGGGCAGTCACCTGTCCACACTGCTGGGACGTAAGGACGTTCGGTACGTGGGCGCCTGTGATGTGAATGGCGAGAAACTCAGGGATGTATGTGCACGCATTGAAAAGCAGTATGCTGAAAATGCAGGCCAGGCAAGCTACAAGGCCTGCACTGCATACGGCGATTTCCGAGACATGCTGGCGAGACAGGATATGGATGCAGTGGTCATTGCCACACCGGATCACTGGCATGCCCTGCTCTCGATCCATGCGGCGCGTGCAGGCAAGGACATCTACTGCGAGAAGCCTCTCACCCTGACACTCAATGAAGTGCGCGCCGTGGTCAAGACAGTCAGGCGGTATGATCGTGTGTTCCAGACAGGCAGTCAGCAGCGATCCAATGTGTTCGGAAAATTTCGTGATGCCTGTGAACGGGTGCGCAACGGGCGTATCGGCAAGGTCCTGTCCATTGACGTGTCTACCGGTAATCCACCCGTCCCCTGCGATCTCCCTGCAGAGCCCAAGCCCGACCATTTTGACTGGGACATGTGGGTGGGTCGAACCGCATGGCGGCCCTTCCACTCTCAACTCGCGGACAAACAATGGCGCCCCTATGAGGAGTACTGCGGCGGCGGTTTTGCAGACATGGGTGCCCATCATTTCGATATTGCACAGTGGGCGCTGGGCATGGATGACTCAGGGCCCGTGGAGATCATGCCTCCGGACGGCAAGGAAAGAGAGCGGGTCTCCTTCAAGTACGCCAATGGCGTGATCATGAATCATGTGGGCGGCAACTGTCTGGGCCTCACCTTCCATGGGACTGATGGGGAACTGTATGTGGGCAGGGACGGTTTCTGGTCCAAACCGGAATCCATTGCAGCCACATCCCTGAGCCCCTCGGAATTGCGTTTGTACAGGAGTGACGATCACCACGGCAACTGGCTGGACTGCATACGCACGCGCAGCCGTTGTGTGGCGGATGTCGAGATTGGCGCACGCACAGCCACGATTTGCCATCTGGGCAATATCGCCTATCAACTCAAGCAGACCCTCCAGTGGGACCCGGTCCGGGAGCGGTTCACCAACAACGACCAGGCGAACCGGCTCATGTCGCGACCCCTGCGCAGCCCCTGGTCACTTTAGTGCTGCGTACATAATTGCACCAGGAAATCGTAGATCGCGCGCGTATGCTCGGGATATCTGTCTGTCATGGCCTCTGCATGCCACTGGATAAACAATCCTGCGCCTTCATCGGTGCGCTCCAGGGCCTCAACCACGCCATCGTCTGCATAGGCCACGGGCCTCAGCCCGGTGCCGATGCGGTCCACAGCCTGATGATGGTTTGAATAGACCATGGCTGTGTCGGAACCCAGTATCGCAGCCAACCGGCTGTTGGCATCGATCGAGACCTGATGATAGGCCTTTCTGTGCACCACGGTCTCCCCGACCAGTGACGGAATGTCCTGGATCATGGTGCCGCCCATGACCACATTGGTGAATTGCATGCCCAGACATACCCCCAGAATCGGCTTCTTACTGGCCATCCACTGCGAGATCAAGGCACGATCGAATCCGACCCGTCTTTCATGCAGCACCTCGGTGGTCTCGTGCGGCGTCTGTCCATACAGCGCAGGCGGAATGTCCGCGCCGCCGATCAGGATCAGGCCATCGAGTTCTTGAACATAGCGTCTGACCGCCTCGTCACTCTCGATCGTGGGCAGCACCACCGGAATACCCCCGCTGTGGAGCACGGCCTCCACATAGTTGAGACTCACCGCATTGGTGTGGCTCTGCTCCAGGTACGACGTGGTGATGCCGATCAAGGGCCTTTGCGCGGCAGAGGGGCCGGTTGCCCGGCATCCAAGCACGAAGAGCCACGAGAGCAATACGATCAGTGTCATTTTTTTCATAAGATATTCCTGTCACCGTTGAGTTTCATTGCTGCTGCAACTCTCGTGCAACCTCCTCTGTTCTGCGCCACACACGCAACAGATTGCCGCCCCAGATCTTCTTGATGTCCTCGTCCGAATAACCCCGTCGGATCAGTTCCTTGGTGACATTGAAGGCGTCACCGTGGTCATTGAATCCAGGGATGCCGCCGCCTCCGTCAAAATCCGTGCCAATCCCCACATGGTCGATACCGGCCACCTGGACTGCATGGTCGATGTGGTCCACAAAATAATCGATCGTGGCCATGGGATTCTCCGCAGTCACTTCCTCCACCCGGGTGTAGTATTCCGTGAGTTTGGGACGGATGGCGTCAATCTCCTGAGCGGACATTTTGCGCCGCTGCTCTCGGGACGGTACACCGCATGCTGTACGCACCTGTTCCAGGAGCTGCTTGCGGGCAAAGGTCTCAGCCTTGAGAAAACTGTCCAGGGCCACGATCTGGATGACGCCGCCATTTGTCTTCAGGGCTCTGAGCTGTTCGTCCGTCACATTCCGATCGTGCGGATTGACGGCCGCACAACCCGAGTGAGACAACAGCACAGGGGCCTGGGTGATCTGGATCAGGTCAAAGAACGATTTCTCGGACATATGCGAGGCATCGCACATCATGCCGAGGCGATTCATGCGTGTCACCACCTGCCTGCCGAACGCCGACAGGCCGCGATGCAGGGGCTGGTCTGGCCCCGAGGAGTCGCAGATCTGATTGTGCCCGGAATGACAGAGCGTAATGTAGCGCGCCCCCTGTTCATAGTAATAGGACAGGCGGTCAAGATTGTCTCCCACAGGATAGCCGTTCTCCATGCCGATGATGATCGCTTTCTTGCCGTTTCCCACAATGCGTTCGATATCGTCCGCACAGCGTGCCAGTTCGCATTGGTCAGGGTACATTTGCTCGGTCAGGCGGTATATACTGTCAAACTTGGCGGCTGCCGCATCCCGGGCCTGTTTGTAGCCCTTGGCATTGAGGTCTGCACGCTGCCCCACATACACCGCAAGAAACACGCCGTCCATGCCCCCCTTGGTCATCTTGACCAGGTCGCATTTCAGTCGGGCATGATCTGTGCCCGGATCGAGTTGAGGTGTGGCATAGTCGCGCACAATGTCCACATGAGAATCGAGCGTGAGTGCAGACTGGTGCACAGCCCGGGCACGGGCCAGGATCGTGTCATCGTCGTATTCAGTCGCCAGGGTTCGTGACATGTTGTCCAGGGCCTCCATGTAGAGTCCGTTTGAAAAGTTGGCCAGGCGTTGTGCTGCCAGAGCCGGGTCTTCCGCATACACACGGGATACAGTCTCGTCCAGGGCGGTCTGCATGCGCAGCGCCCTGTGTTCAAGACCTTGAGCCATGGTGAGAGACCTGGCGCGAGCCGTGTCGGTCATCTCGAGAACCTTCTCTCTATAATTGGAGAATGTCCAGAAGGCACCCAGGGGATCAGCTCGGAATTCTCCGTGGATCCTTCTGTCAAAGAGATCTTTTGCAGGCCTTTCCGCATCCGTGACAAATCCCATGGGGAACCTGGCCATGCCGAGATAATAGGGAATGAACACCGAGGTTTCAGGCGGGGCCAGACACATCCAGTACACAATGCCCAGGTCCGCAGGCAGACTGTGCCGCAACTGGGCCACAAAACTGGTCTGCGTGTTGTCACTGCAGATCCGACAGTTCCCTTCAGGGGGACATTCATCCGGCAGGGACACGGTTTGGGTCGAGGCATTGCGGCGTGCATGACGCAGGATCTGCATGAAGTCCGTGACCTTGACCTTGTGACGCGGGACCAGGGAAAAGGGCATGTCCGGGCCAAAGCTGATGGGTGTAGACGTGAGATACTCCAGGCCCTGCCACTGTCTGCCCAGGTTGGAAGGGTGGGCCGCGGATTGCGGACTGGCATAGGCCGCTGCAAAATCAAAGGGGCCGTCTTTGCCGGGATCATACCAGCCTCGGGCCTGCGCGTATGTGACAATGTCTCTGGAGGCCAGAATGTTCTCTTGATCGGACAGGTCCACCTGGCGAATCGTATAGGTATTGGCGACAATGGCGACCTCGTCATCAGGCACGCCCCTCGCCAGCCAATGCTTTCCCTGGACCACGCAGAAAAGCCATCCTTCATGGGGATCGCTGATGATATAGGTCCGTCCCGAGGCAATGTACCCGAACCGTTCCACCAGGTCACCGGCCAGTCGCACACCGTCGCGCGCCGTCTTGGCCCGCTCTGCCACCAGGCGTCTGAGCATGTATCCGATGCCTCCGTCGGTTAACTCGGGCCTGTCCTCGCGGGACGGACAGTTGTCACTGGTGATACAGACCCCCCACTCGTTCACGTAACTGTCGGAAAAGGGCATGCCCGGCAGTTGGGACCACACATAGGCCCAGGTCCATTCTACCTGATCAAGTTGACCGCCGTTGCGCAGGACCACCTTTGCGCCGGGTCGATGATGCTGGCGCGGCACTTTGGCGTGATTGACCACCTGCGGCGGGCCGTCGTCTTCATTGTGCGCCACAATGACATGTCCGTCCACTGTCGCGCCCTTGCCCGCCACCATGGAAAAACAGGCCTTGCAGGACGCAGGCGCGAGCCACAGCAGGTGTCCAGTACACAGGCATAATATAGAGGCCCACAGATAACATGACTTGCGTTTTTTCATCTTTGTCTTCCCAACTGAAGTTTTGCAGTCTTCAAGTTCTTGGTTAACAGCTGGACTTTTGCAGAGTCCAAGTGTTCAGTTTTCAGTAGGCAGTTTTCAGTGTAAAAAACGCGTTCTTCTGAAAACTGAACACTGAAAACTGTATACTACAGGTCTTTTCCCAAAAGTCCTGTTCCCAACTCGATTTCCCGGTTGGCCACCACCACAGCACAACAGGCATCACCCGTGATATTCACCACTGTGCGGCACATATCCAATAAACGCTCCACCCCGAATATCAGGCCTATGCCCTCCACTGGAATCCCGATACTGCGAAGCACAATGGCCAGTGTCACCATGCCGGCACCGGGTGTCCCGGACGTGCCAATGGACGCCAGCGTCGCGGTCAGGACCACGGTGACCTGTTGGACCAGGGACAGGTCCAGGCCATAGACCTGGGCAATAAACACGGCAGACACGCCTTGAAACAGGGCCGTACCGTCCATATTGATGGTCGCACCCAGGGGCAGGACAAAGCCGCCTATCTTCAGGGGTACACCCAGAGTTTCGCACACACACTCCAGGGTCACAGGCAGTGTCGCTGAACTCGAACCGGAACTGAAGGCAATCAACTGGGCCGGACGCATCCCCGTGAAGAACGCCGGTACACGTACCCGACTCAGCAGACGGATGGCCAGGGGGTAGACCACAACCATATGCAGGCACAGCCCCACGATCACGACCATGGCATACTTGAACAGGACCAGCAGTATCCCCACACCAAAGTCCGCAATCACGGCTGCCATCAGGGCAAATACGCCGTACGGCGCCATGCGCATCACCAGGTGCACGATCTGGATCATCACGGCATTCACGCCTTCAAAGAATCCCTTGACAGTCCCCGCTTCTGCCTCGGGCATGAGCGCCAGGCAGATGCCAAACATGAGGGCAAAAAAGATCACCTGCAGCATATTGCCGTCCACCAGTGCGCGGATCGGATTGCGAGGCACAATATCCAGGAGCACATCGATGACCGTGGGCTTGTCTGCCAGTGTCTCCTCATAGGTCTTGACCTGATCCTCACTCTGCTGGAGCAGTTGAGCCTTGATGGCAAGGTTCAGACCTTGGCCGGGACGCAGCAGGTTGGCCAGCAGCAGTCCCCCGGAGATGGCAATCACCGTGGTACACAGATAAAAAACCAGGGTTCTGGTGCCGATGCGGCCCAGTTCACGCACATTGTCGAGACTGGCCGTGCCCACCACCAGCGAGGCGAATACCAGGGGTACCACGATCATGCTGATCAGTCTGATAAACAGCGTACCCACGGGCTTCACATACGTCAGGACAAAGGCGGAAAATCCCCAGTGGTGCGCTGCCAATCCCAATACAACACCGGCCAGCATGCCGATCAGGATCTTGGTGTACAACTGCATCTTACCGTATGTCATGACAACTCCGAGTCAAGGGGGCATTCACTCCAACGCAGTATAATCCAAAGCCGGGATCGAGTCCAGTGTTCAGAATCCAACGGTGAGAGTGTCTCCTCCAGTCCTGGATCTTGTCAAGTCGGTGATGTTGGCTCAATACTTCAACGCGTCCGGGGTAATATGCAGACAAGTGGATAGTCAAGAATTGAGTCTGCCTTTAATCGGCCTCTGTTAAGAATGCGTCATACGACCCTGTTAGATTTTTCTTGAGTACAAAACCCAGATGCGTCATTTCACTTTCTAACTGGACTTTTGCAAAGTCCAAGTGTTCAGTTTTCAGTAGGCAGTTTTCAGTGTAAAAAATGCGTTCTTCTGAACACTGAACACTGAAAACTGTATACTACAGGGCTTTTTGCAAAAGTCCTGTTCTAAGTTCGGCATGGGCCCCTTGATGCGTCGGCCATTGACGCCAATATAGGACACGTCATTGAACGCTGTACCTAGTTCATAGTGACTTCATAGCCAATCCCGGGTTTACCGTCAAGGCCAGTGACCTGCCCCGCGAGAGCAGGTGTCAGCACGGGTAAGGGCGCAAGCGAGGGTGTGGCAGTGTCCCATGCACGACCCAGTGTGTCATCAGCCGGTATGACAACCGGTGGAGACTCGTAGCGTTTCACAATGGCCTTGACCGTGTGCTGTTTTCCGGGCTCTATGGCTGGGGCGTACCTATCCAGATGCACAAGTCGGGTGTAGACCTGACCGGGCTGCAGAGGCCCTACAGGTCCTGTCCATGTTTGCTCACGGAGTTGTCGTTCGACGCCATCCACCCACAACCTGGGGAAAGCGATGTCCATATTGGTCACGGTCTGATCCTGGGGCGCAGGGCCCACGGCCCGAATGCCGATCACTGGCAGAGACTGCTCAGGGGCCAACGGCAATGGCACGACATTCAGTATATCAGTCTGCGTGATCGGTCCAAATGTGACTTGTGCGACATTCGAACAGCGTTGATTGCCGATGCACAGGGCCACCACATAATCCCCTTGAGGCAAGTCTTCGATCCTGCGTTGCGCTGCACGCTGTAATTGATGGGAATCGAATGCGGACGCATAGGGCATGCGAGCCACTCGCTGCTGGGTGTCAGCCCTGCGCATTTCAAAATCGCACGCCGGCCATGGCACAGGCCTGTACAGCGGAGGCTCCGGCGCAGGCGTGGTTGCGAAAAAGTGCTCATAGTCCTGGAAAGAGGCGATCGGACTTTTGGGAAGCAGTGTCACCCAGACTGAAGGCTCCTTTGGTGTGTCCATTTTTGTCTCAGGAACTGTCACAGTACCGCGAACACCTCTTTGGCCTATCCAGACCGGTGCATCGAATTGGGCCTGCTTTTCTTGTGTAAATCCCCTGCCTGGACTGCCAAAGGCAATACCGTACTCATACGATCCAGGGGGCAGCACGGGATACCCCTGGCTCGTGACAGACCGGGTCATTGATGCGCCGGCCGGAATCAGGGTAAACCATTCCTTTTTGTATTGGTTGTACACATCCCTTCCAAAGGTCTCGATGTTTTTGTTTTCAATGCGATGCAAGCCGTCAGGACCTCTTAAAAATGGGGGATTATTGAAGCCGAAAAACAAGGCGGGCCCCATCTTGTCCGGGTCGAACACGTACAGCGGATCAGTATCCTGATTGGTCAGTGTGTAGGTGGTGGTCACACTGGACTGATACGCGTCTGAAACCACAGTGACGGACCCCAGGTCAATCGACAGGCCGGTATGAGCCACGCCCTGTGCCTTCAAAGTCTCAAGCACACGGAAATCGCTTCGTACGTTCAGACTCGAGACATACCCTTCACGACTTTGAACGCGCAGCAATTCAATGCCCACCACATTGGGAGGATGACTGAAATCTGGTACGTATATCATGGGTGTCACCCCTGAGGGCAGGTACGACGATAGATGGGACCACACGGACCCCAGATAGCACCGTTCATCTCCCGCACACACCACAAAAGGATTGCCTCGCAAAGACACACGCTCAAGGGACACGGGCCGGGCCTGCTTGAGTGTCATGCAGTGTGTGGACGTGTCATACCGCAAAATATCCGACGCACGAATCCAGGGCTCGGGGCGCAGTACAAGCTCGTGCAGGGGCGTGTCATTGCAGTCGTCCCAGGTCAGTGTTTCGTCTTCAAGCAGGTAGATGTTGAAGCCCGGGGCCAGAAAACTGGGGTGTTCATCATACAGATCTTTGGCGTCAGGCACGTCGGTGACACGATCGATCTCATCCGGTACAAAGGTCAATCGACGAGGTGCCTTGTCGCCCTGCTTGAGCTGTTCCAGGAGTGACACGGCTGTGCCTTTCACGAGATTGCCTCTGGGTAAAGCAGCGATCAGACGAGCCAATTGCTCTTTGGCACTGTCAACCCCGCCATCGTCCCAGTCCAGCCAGGCCTTGCCGAGTTTCAGGTATTCCCATTCAAAGGCGTCAGGCGCCTCCTGTATCAGACGAGCGGTTTTCTGCCTGAGTGTTTCTTCAGTGCCGTCTCCGTAATCAAAGCTGCCCCGGTGCCAGACTGTGTTGTAGATCGGCGGTCCCATCCTGTCCATGTCACGAGTGACAGGGGCAGGGCTCTTGCGATGCGTCCACGGCACCCACACACGCGTCTTGGGCCAACGGGCCACCACGGTATCCTGGGCATCCACAGCCCGGACCTCGAACATGTAAATGTTGCCGGGGCAGAGAGGCAATCCATTAACGCCCCGCTCACCAACCGGCCATTGATTCTGTGTCAGTGATTGTTTGACCGTCTGTACGATCTGATTGGTGTCATCGGCCCTATCAGGAGATTGACTTGGAGCGCACAGATGCATGTCCAGTTCATAGTGGATGCCTTCCTTCTCAATGAAAGAGTCATCCATACCCTGCCAGGCCAGGACGAAGTCATCCTTGTCCACACGATCCCAATCTGCAATGTTCAAGGCAAAGACCGGCCTGACCACCAACTTGGGGTACTGAACGGTTTCACCGGGTTTGAGTGTCACCACAGCGGGCGGCTCTATGGGGCTGACCGTCTCCGGCCCGCCGAAGCGCCTTGCCATCTTGAATTCACCAGGTTCAACCTCCATCCAAAGGTCCCAACTGCTGCCCGGTTCTTTGAAATTACCTGTGGACACCAGGACCTCAATCTTGATGGGGATCTCGGGCAGCCGATCAAACCGCACACGTCCTGTTGCATCGGTCACGGCATAGCGTGTTTTTGAACGATCAGGCCCCATATATCCAAAGGCTTCAGAGAACGTCTTTAATGGGTAAGGCGCAAGAAACAGGGTGTCAGCAGCAATACCCGTACTGAAAACCCTCGATGGTTCAGGGGCCCTCTTGACCAGTACATGCACGCCTGACAACCCCTGGCCCCCTTTCTCAACCTGAAATTCCAGACTGCACGGTCCGCTGCGCATAGACTCGTCGCACGTTTGCCATTGGGCACGAAGGCCTGTCTGCCAATCCGTGGGCGGCGCAGGCAGCCAGGCCCGATCCTGTGCAGGTACCGGTGCCTGGCCAAGGGACTGGAGCCTCTGATTCATACGTCCCCAGTCTCCCATGAGCAGGGCCTGCCTGGCCAGGGCCAGACCACATTGCATCCTCAAATCAGACCCCTGCTCTGCATGGGCAAACCCAATTTGCAATGCCTCACCCAGTGTGTGAAAACTCTCGACCGGGTCCTCCCTGTTCCACTGGCCACTGCTGCTGTCCGTGGGCGCAGCCCATTCCAACTCAGTACTAATCAGGCCGTTTTGAATAATCGTGGCAAGAGTCATGGCCAATGGTGCATCAGGCGTCTGTGACAAACGCGCCCTGATCCGTTGCTTGACTGTCTGGGTCAAGGCATGCGGTTTCCCAAGATTGACAATGCCCTTGTCACTGGTCAACAGCCGGGGCACACTTGTATCGAATGGATTCTGCATGATGATTTGAGAAAAGTAGTCCTGCTTACTCATGTCGCCGGCCTGGCTCAGCTTATCTGCCAAGATCATGTGCGCCGTCTCTTTCAGCCGACTGGAACCGACCTGTGCCACCTTTTCAATGACAGTGCGCGCAGGCATGCCAATCTTACCCAACCCGGATAGTGCGGACATTCGAATGGACTCACTGCTGTCCGAATCCATCACGACCGTTTCAAAGACTGGCTGCAGTCTCTCCTGTGCCCAGGTCATGTCTGTCAGGCAGATCAGGGCATGGGTCCGCTGTTTGTCCTGGGGATCTCTGTCTTGATTGTCCAGGGCCGTTTGTATAAGCCAGTCCAGGGCAGGCTCTGCCTCAGGACCCATGCCCCCCAAAACCATCCGGGCATACGAAGCATGCGTTCCATTCTGTTTCAATTCATTCAGCATGAAAGGTACAACCGGGCCCCCGATCTCCTTGAGGGCAGTCGTGGCCTTCTGGATGTCTTGATAGTTTCTGGTGTCCCATTGGGCGATCCACTGCTCGATGGTGCGCCCATGATAGGATTTTTCCGGCCCCTCTTCATCAGAGGCGATCATGCTGATTCGAGCCCTGGCATCGGACGCAGCTTCGGCAGTGCCATGCTTTTCTGTGAATAAAGAACCCAGCCACATCAATACTCCGATGCATGCCAGAGTCATGATCCAGGGACGCTGCAGACGCATCTCTTCACCCTGACCTGTGCCCAGCATGCGGCGAATTCGCAGGCCCAGTCGCGATGAACGCTGTTTCACGGCTGTCATCCCCTCCACGGCCAGAGGACGCTGCACTGCGTTCTGTGCCATTTCGAGCAGCGATGATGCATAGGCCTCCGGCCTCCCGCCCCCCTGCAAAGCCAGGTCATCACAGCAGTGCTCCCGTTCCACGCGAATCTTGTGAGAGATAAACCACACGGCCGGATGAAAAAACAGCACCGCTTCAATGAGTCGCTGCAATATATTGACAAGCGGGTCCCAGCGCCGAATGTGGGCCAGTTCGTGGGTCAGGATCATCTCCATCTGCTCAAGTGACAGGTGATTGGCAAAGGCCAGAGGCAGGAGGATCATGGGACGGATGACACCCACCACAGTGGGCACTGCAATGCGTGTGCAAAAGGCCATGTCTGGTGTCCATGTCATTTTCAAGGCCTGAGCCCGGTTGGCCAGGGCCCGCAAGATGGTGTCATCGGCCACAGGCGTGGAAAACCGTCGCAATCGCTGACCGCCCTGCAACCCCAAGAGCAATCGAACCAGCAGTCCGATCACGCCCACGCAATAAAGACTCATGGCATAGGGAACGCACTGCTGCCAGTCAAAAGGTTGCGTGACGGGCTCGGTCTCCACAGCCAAAGGTTGAGGTTGTGACACGGGCCCCTGAAATGACGTGTGTGTCACAACCAGAGGAGAGACCGGCACTGGCACACGTGATTCCATGTGCATGGGCTGCTCTGAGGCGCCCAATACCGCGGGTTCCGGCCCTTTCATGGCTGATAGTAAACCATACGTGACACACAGACCTGCGGCCATGGTCAGCAAACAAACCACATACATTCCGTATCGCACGCGAGCCCCGTGCTTGCCAAAGGCCCTGGCACATGCACAAGCCGCCACAGCCAGTACTGCGCCCTGCCACACAAAGTGAACCAGGCACATGGCCAAACGGGTCCACACTGGAGACTCAAAGAATGCCATAGGATTCATGATGTACTCTCCTTCCCCTTGGACAGAATCAGTTGCTTCAATTCTGCCAGTTCCGCTGTATCCAGATCATTGGTCTCCAGGAGATTGACCATGGCCGCTGCAGCCGAGCCGTTAAACAGACGATCCACCAAATCCCCCAGCATATTGGAGGACATGTCCTGCTCAGCCATGACCGCCTGGTAGATGTGCCGATTGCCCTGTTTGGTGCGAGCCACATAGCCCTTGTCAGCCATAATGGACATGACCGTCATCACCGACGTATGCGCCAGATCCCGCACACCAGCCAGGGCCTTGCGCACCTGACTCACAGAACACACCCCCTCCTGCCACAGCACCTTGAGAATTTCCAGTTCCAGTTCGGTAGGATACTTCGAAGCCTGTCTCGCCATATGACACCTCATAAAAACAGTTTCTACTAAGCTTTTAGTAGATTAAGACTGATAAAACTCGGCGTCAAGACATTTTTACTATAAATTTAGTAGATTTATGTTCTGAACCATTTGGGGGAGTGTCTAGAAGACCGCAGATCACTGCTCAAAACTTAGCACCTCACGCCAAAAACTGATAAACTACGAAACACGCTAAATGACGCGAAAAAACAAGAGCCTTTTCGCTTCATTTAGCGTGTTTCGTAGTTAAAGAGAATGAGTGGGCAGTTCGCCTGGTTCATTAAAAGGTCACTCACTACAGCATGCGTTAATCGCCTGCAACGCTGCCTTGAGCCAGGCTCTGTCTGAAAAGTCGCTCTGGCTTCGAGCGGCCCTTTTCCCGCCTGGCTGCATCCGGCTGCATCGACGATACAACCAATATCGCCTGCTTCGCCGTCTTTGCCAGACGAAAAAATTGCTCGCTCTCGGGCCGACGATGGACTTTTCAGACAGAGCCTAGTCAAATCACCTCAAACCTAATTACCTGGCTCATGGCCAGGCCTGTGCGCTGGTCTTGCGGCAGGAGGCTCAATCGAACACGCACTTTGTACTTGCCCGGCGAAAGCACCAGGGGTTTGTTTTGGGTGATGTCCAGCCATTGGCTGTCCAGAATGAGATTGCCGAAGCTTCGGCCGTGTGAACTGTCTGCACCCAGCGTGGGTTCTGTGAGAGGCGGGTGGTGTCTGTACCAGATGCCATTGACCTCCACCTCCAGGGCTTCAAAGGGCTTGTTCAGGACGATGAGACTCTGACCCGGTTCGGTCGTGGCCTGGATCTTAATCAGCTGTGGCAGGCCTTCAGGCCATACTGATTGATTGCATTGAATGGCGATACGGACGCCATCCGCAACGCCCGTTTGCTCATATCCTTCCTCTGTAGCCCTCCCGTACAACCCCCCGACCATCCCCATTCCCCTCATGTCGATCGTCCCGTACAGGTACGGCTGTGCGACGTGATCTACCCATTTTCGCACAGCCTGTAATGTCCGTGTGTTCTCAGCCAGTTCTTCAGACGTGCCTTCCCTGTTAAGATCCATGATCCACGGCAGTCGCAAGCCCTCTTCACAGGAGCCCTGCTCATAGATCAGGTCCCGATTGTAGGTGCTGTTGATTGCGGGATCTTCGAAATCCAGGCAACTCAGCAGCGCAGGTACACGCAGCCACCCGTGGAGTCGTATTAGCCGAGGCGCGTCGCCCAGTGACGCAGCCCCCTTCCTGGACTTGATCACAGGCACGAGCCACCGGGAATCCATGAACTGGTTCAGAGATTCAGCCAGATGCCGGATGACGAACTCACGAAAGTCCAGGTCCGGATCACCCACGCAGGATTTCAGTACTTCAATCGCGGGGTCCGTTCCCAGGGCCACCAGGTCCTCTACTGCAGCCCGCCTCATGCTTATGTCTTCGCTGGCCAGAGATTGGGTCAATGTGTCAAGGACATCGGTCGGGGTCTGTCCTGGGGCTTCAAGCTGTGTCACAGGCGTGTTGGGGTTGATCGCTGATTTGACCGTGCCCATTGTTGCGATTGGCCGGGCCTGTCTTTCTATGCCTGTGGCCAGCTTGAGACAGGTCAATGTCGTGGCGTCAGCACCTGTTTCATATTGACCGAACTTGACTCGCATGACGAGCAGGTCGCTGTCAGGTGTGATGAGGCCATAGAGTCCCCCCTCTTTGAGCAACATGGAAGTCTCATGGACGTGCTTGTCTGCATATGTCTTGATCTGATCCCCAATCTGTCTGGGATAGACCAGTCCCAGTCGATCTGTCCAGCCCCAGTTTTCAGCGGGGTCCAATTCCGGTAGTGTGATGGGCGCGATCCTGGTGCCTCGAATGCCTACAAACTCGTGACCTTTCTTCATGTAAAAGGCGCATTGTTGTACAGGGCCCTGTTGAACTCCAGAATCGACACCATCACGGCCTGCACCTGCTCTGTCTGGGCCATGGGCTTGAGGATATTGACGGCCTTGACGTCTAAACCTCCCTGATCAAATAGTCCGCTCAAGGGCCCTGCCACCTTGGGGCCGATAGCAGAGAGCGCTTTGGCAGCAGTCTGCCATTCCGCTTCATCCTCGCTCTTGAGCTGCTCGATCAGGCGATTGATTTCCCTGAGTTCTTGTTTGCTTACCTTCCGCATCACCAGGTGAACCCGTGCAACATGGGGCATTCTTCCAGCCTCAACCCAGGTCAGTCTCACACCGGACGGCGCCTTGTCTGCATCGGCTGAAATGCGGTCCCACCACCTGGGCAGTACATCCAATGGCAGATCGAGCTTTGCACATAGGGATTTGATTTGATCAACGTGCCATGACATCTTGTCAGGCTGCTGTTCTGGATCGTGCAAGTCCAAGAGCCGAGACCAGGCCGCCAGGATCTTGGGATGAATTTCAAGGCGAACCCGACCTGCAATGGCCTTGGTTGTATGACCGAGTGAGAAACAAGACAGATGCTGTGTCATCAGGGTTACTACAGAATCTACACACTGTAAACGCTCAATGTCAGTGAAAGGATGCCTTTGATGGTGATTCACCACAGCCGCAACGCTGGGCAGCAAGTCGTATTCTATGTAATCTGCATACGCAGTCTGCGCTGCACGCAGGTCTTTTTCCAGGCTCTGCCACTGCGCGTCTGTTCTCGCTTTTTGTGTGACGCTTCCACGGATCATGCGATCCACATTGGGTGCACAGCCTGCAACGTAATGATCCATGTATTTGTTCATTTCAAATACGAACCATCCCCATTGAGGCGTCTGTGTTGGAGGACAATCCATGAACATGTCATGCGCCATATCCAGATGCCCATCCCTTGCCAGGATCACAGCGGCATACGCCCTGGTGAAGTTTGCCTGAGGCATATCCGTCTGGGCTTCAGCCAAGCGCATCATCTGTTCAGCGGCACTTGCCGTATCACACTTGCCATAGAGCCAATCCAGAATGATCAGCCATCGCTGGGCATAGAGACTCACTGGGAAGGCATCATCCGTTTGACGCAAGGCCTCAAATTCTTGGCGACTCGACGTGTACTGGCCCTTTGTCAGTTCTCCCTTGAGCTCATCGATGTACTGCCTGACCTGATCATATTGCCTGTCAATGGCAGGCGGTATTGTCCTATTTGGATCACTGATCTCATGATCAGGAAAACTGAATCTCGATGGGTCCTTTTCATCCGCTGGAAGTTGGTCAAGGAGGGATCTTGTTTCTTCATCGTAGAGTGGCGCCGTCCATGGCCCCCTGGTCATGGGCAGCAGCATAAAGGCGAAGACCATGATGCAGACAAGGCCTGCGATCCCGATCTTTGCCGACGTCGGCATGGGTCTGCCAAGGATGTGCTTGATGCGCCCTGTCAACGCCTTCCTGGATTCCACCACGCCAATCAGGCCGAGACTGAAATGGGGTTTGGTAAAGGCGATCTCTGCGATGTCAATGAGTGTGGTGCTGTACTGCCCTGCGTCGTCGTGCCCCAGTTTCGTGAGTACGGTTTCATCCACGGCCTTTTCGCGGAGGTTTCGAATGTGGGCATTGGCCAGCCATGGCAGAGGATTGTAGAAGTAGGCGACCTGCAGCAATGTCTGAATGAGATTTACCCACAGGTCCGCACGCTTGATATGTACGAGTTCATGGAGCAGAATGGCCCTACGCCTGTCTTGGCTCATCGCGTGCTCAATAGCCTTGGGCATCAGGATCACAGGACGTATCAAGCCGCAGGCAGCCGGACTGTGCAAATACTTTGACACACGCATTTCAATTGGATTTCGGAGGCCCACCTGCTCTGCGCAGGCCTGTGTCAACTCGTCCCAGGCTGCATCAGCCGGTCGACTCTGTGCCAGAAGTCGGCGTACAAACCAGAGCCGTTGAAACAGCAAACCCAGAACGGCAATCACACCTGCAATCCATGCACACAACATCCAGGCATGCCAGGTCAAGGTGCGAACCTTTTCAGCTTCGATGGGGACAGCAATTTCCGGTTGTACCTTTGTCACTGTGGAAGTTTCAATGAATGACTGAGGCGTTGTCTCAGCATTCAATGAAGACGTGTTTACAGTCGAATTAACCTTTGCCGCAACCGGCAAAACCGGCTGACTCTCAACAGTCCGTATTTCCTGTGCGGGCGCCGGTACAGACACCCAGTATCCAATACCGGTCGGCGCACTCAATGTCGGTGGCAGGATCAATTTCACCAGCACCAGCATCCACACGCCATAGCGCACCACAGCACGCACTCTACGACGTATGAGCAGATCAACCCCGTATAGCACGACAATCAGAACGCTGGACTGAAAGAGCATGGCCCAGGAGAATCCCACAAAGGTCGCCCCAGCCTGATTAAGCACGTTAATGACTGATTCCATTTGTCCGCTCCAAATGTATATGATTCCCTATTGTGTGGCCTCGCTGCGTTGACGGATATCGTCAAGCGTCTCCCTGGCCACACGCCGCTTGTGATCCGTATCGGCCCGCTTGAGAAACTCCTCCAGCGGTGCTATCGCGTCCGATGTGCCGCGCCCGCGAAGGTGGATCGCTGCAGTGAGACCGACCCACAGGTCTTTGTCCTTGAGGGCGTCAATCAAAAGGGGCACAGACCGGTCGCCCAAAGCCATGGCCAATTCCTTGACCGCCTCTCGCCGAACCGCCACCGGGGCCGTTGACCGCATCAGAGCAATGGCGACTGCGGTGAGTTGCTCTGTGGCAGACGCAGGCATCTCTCTGCCCCCGCCGCCCCACCGCATGTTTCTCAGGATGAGCCGCTGCGTGGCCGGCGACCCGGTGTGCATCAAGGCAACCAAGGCATCCACAGCCTGCTCATCGCCCAGTCTGGCCAGGCGCACGCCGGCCTCTGCACGCGCCCAGGGCGAGACCTGCGACAGAAGCACCTTCTGATGGAACGGTTTCAAGGCCTCCGGCGGCGGCTGCAGACGTTCGATGAGATAGAGCACGAGACTGGCTGAAGTCACATGGTCCGAGCCCCCGGCCTGCCCCACATCCACCATCTGCAGATACATGCCCGTCAACTCGGGCAGGACAGAGGCGTCTCCAATGGCAACCAGCGCATTAATCGCATCCCTGAATACCGGGCCTGGACCTGCGCGAAGTATCTCCACGAACGCACGCACGGCCTGGCGATCTCGATTGGCCGCCAACAGGGCCATTGCATCCTTCTTCTCCTGAACGGTGCCCCTGTCCAGCCTGTCAATCGCACGCCGCAATTGGGCAGCCGTGGCTTGGGTCACGGTCAGTTTAATACGGTTGGACGCCACCAATCCACGCACAAGATTCGCAAATCCGAGGGCCGTCCCCGTGTCAGTCTCCTGCTGGCCAATGGGCAGGCGAAGCTGGATCTGAAAGGCGCCGGGCTTGCCCAGGTCAAAGGCCGTGTCACCAAAATCCAGTGTCAGTGTGGGCTGTGTGCGCGCCGCACCACGCCGCATGGGCAAAGTACGAATCGACACACGACCGCGAAGCTGCACCGCGTGCGCTTGGCCGACGTCGAGTGTATGAAAGTTTGCCTTTGGATGGGGCACATCATACATCACGCCGGTCTCTTCAGGCGCCAGCGTCCGGCCGTCCTTCAACACGGACAGTTGCCGGGCCGTGTAGATCACCGGGCAGTACAGTGTCACAGGCTCGTTGCTCGTGTTCCTGAGGGTGACATCGATCTCGACGGGATCACCCACACTCAGTGCAGCCCTGGCGATCTTGATCTCAGCAGAGACACCCTCGGCCACAGGCATGTCTGCGGGGCCATCATTCGTCTGCTCATGTTCCCACCAGCTCAGATCGGCCCAGGTCTCGTTGACCTTGCGCACTGTGACCCAGAAGACCTTGCCCTCACTGCTTCGCACGGCAATAAGTGTGCGCTCGCCCTTGGGCGGCTTGATCTCCTTGAGTGGGCTTTCGGCCAACTCCGACAGACGATCTACGGATGCCTGGGCAGGGTCGATACGATTTCCGTTGGCCTCAGAGAGCCAGAGCATGCGAACATCTGAATCCGGGTCGATCTTGATAGTACCCCCGTTGTCTGTGCTCCAGCCCAGTTCATCTCCCTCGGGCAAAGGCCAAACCGGCCCGGTAGCCCTTAAGCGTCTATTGAGGCGATCCAGGTCCACGGGCCTATCGGCCTTCAGGGTGCCGCCCAGCCTATCGGTCTCTCGTCCCTGTCGCCGCAGATAGGTCTGATAGTGTCGCTCAAATTGCTCAGACCTGTCGAACGTCGCCCAGTCCGTGACATACTCGCGCCCATAAAACTCACGAATGGGAGGACGAGCCTTGGCCGCGTGCACGGAAGGCTTGAGGATCAGGCGCCATCGCTTGTCCCCCACGGTTTCCCAGTTGAGTGACTCCAGATGGTGGTCGCATGGCACCAATCTGCGAACGCCCGAAACGACAGCCACACTTCCGGCTGGCAATACTTCCTGGCTGCCTTCAGCCTGGGCAAAAATGTCAAATGCCAGATCAAAGGGGGCACGATCAATGATCAAGGCCAACAGCGGCCCGGACACACCGTATTTAGGCATGTCATCTGTAAAGGCGATTGTTATTTTGTGTCGAAGGACCTCCTCCCAACTCGGTTGAAAAGTTGCGCGGTAGTAGTCCTCCGGGAGTGCCTTGACCACCTCGAACTCAACCGTGTTTGTCAAGAGCCTGTCAAAATGTAGGGACACGTCCGGCTGGCACGGATCGACCACATCGACGTGTCTCCACCCATAGGCCACGCTATGCATGCCCGGAGACAAATCCAGATCCTGGGCGTCTAGACGACCTGGGAGTTGGAGGTTCATGCCGCCACTGCCAAACGGCCCCACCGTCAACCTCGAAGTATACTCCTTGTTGTCGAGCAGGCAGAACATCAGCCCTCTGCGGTCGTATTGGTACGGATCGATGTTCTCCAGGGTCGGCTGCCACGCCCCTTGAAACGGCGATGTCGTTCTGATATGTACGGGTTCGCCAAATGCATATTTTGTGTGCACGGACAATTCAGGCAGGGGCATGCGGCCCCGCATGAGCATTCGCTTGATGTCGAGGACATACTCGTCTGCCACGGCTTGCCACTGAGCACGGGTGGCATC
>JAIPFM010000157.1 GCA_021736645.1 Phycisphaerae bacterium
GTTTCTACTGATTGATCTCGGGCACCCTGCGTCCCGGTGTCCAGGCCACACCCAGCCTTTCCATGTCCCGCTCCAGGGCCGGCACCTCCTTATTCGCCAGACGCTCAACGCGCACTCGCTGCGCGGTGAACAGATCCATGGCGATCTGGTATTGTTCCTGCTGGGTCCGGGTTGGCGCTGACGTGGTGTAGAAGCTTACGCTGGCCCGGTTCATGCGATCGCGCAGGCTCGGAGGGATCGGCTCAAAGCGATCGGACACCGAGGCATCGCCGTAGAGCACCACCTGGATGCTATCCAGCTCACGCTCGAGCATGCGCGCCCGTGTGATCAAGGCCTCGCTGGGCGTCGACGCCGCAAACTGGGCCTGCTTGGCTGCAGCCAGCCGATCGGCAGTCTCATCCAGTACGCGTTCAAGGCTCGCCACAGCATGCTGCAACTGACTGACACGATTCTCAAATGCGAACTTGGCCTTGCGATTCACAGGCAGGCTCTGGTGTCCCAGGGGAACCACCTCAAAGGATTGCGCCTCAGCAAGCAGCGTGAATTCGCCCTCCACATACTGGGACAACTGCACAGTATAATGTCCAGGCAGCGCAGCCATACCGGAACCGCTGTCCTGCCATGGATCTTCAGGATTCCCTTGCGCGACCGGCGTGACACGCGTGTGACGCAGGTCCCAGGCCACCCTGTGGAAACCGGCACTTGCGTCTCCCTTGATACGGCGCACGGCACGACCGTTCTCATCAATGACCGTGAGAAAGACCATGGGGCTGTCCTCAGTATCCTCCAGACGCAGATCCTCCCAGGCAGGATACGGTACGGGCTTGCCTGCCTTCTGACGCTGACCTTCCTGGTCCTTGCGCATGTCTCGTTTGGTTTTGAGACCGTTTTTCAGGTAGTAGGTAATGACCGCGCCGAAGGGCGGATTGGGTGCCGTAAAAAACGCATCCCCCTGCGAACTCTTGTCGCCGCCCCCCAGGGGCGCATCCTGAGCATACATCCAGGTCCGCTTTACGGGAAACAGGACCGCGGCCTCATCCAACTGGGTGTCAGACACGTGGCGAAGCGGGGAGTAATCATCCAGGATAAAGATGCCGCGCCCGAAGCTGCCGCAGACCAGGTCACACTCCCGTACCTGGATCTCGAGATCACGAATGGCAATCGTAGGCATGCCGCCCTTGAGCTGTATCCAGTGACCGCCGCCGTTGAGCGTGAAGAACACACCGAATTCGGTACCGGCAAACAGCAGATCCTCCTGCACAGGATCCTGCTGAATAGCCCAGGCCACATGTCGATCCGGCAGATCGCTGCTGATGGAGACCCACGTGTGCCCACGATCCTCGCTCTTCAGGATGTACGCCTTGAAGTCACCCTGTTTGTGATTGTTGAAGACCGCAAAGACCGTATTCACATCGTGCACGCTGGCCTTGAGATCAGCCACATAGGTGTGGTCCGGAATACCGGGAAAGTATTCAATGCGGCGCCAGTGACGTCCCCCGTCTTCTGTGACCTGTATGAGTCCGTCATCCGTACCCGCGTAGATCAGTCCCTCCTGCAGGCGGGATTCGTCCAGCGCAACCATGTTGCCGTAAAAGGAAGTCCAGTAGTTCTTCCACACGGACTCCGTACTCCACACAGTGCCCATGACCTCAAGTTGATTACGATCGATCCCCCGCGTCAGGCTGGGACTGACCACATGCCACGAATCACCCCGGTCGTCGCTTCTGAACAGGATGTTGGCCCCGAAGTAGAGACGGGTGGGGCTGTGGGGACTGATGATCAGCGGTGTGTCCCAATTCCACACCAGGGGCGGCTCATTGGGACCGGGCTGCGGTTGAATATTGATGCGCTCGCCATTGGCGCGGTCAAAACGTACGAGCTCTCCATACTGCGACTGGGAATACACGATATTGGGATTGGAGGGGTCCACACGTGTCTGGTACCCATCGCCGCCGGCTGTGACAAACCAGTCACTGCTGCGAATGCCATGCCGATTGGTCGTGCGTGAGGGTGCGCCCATGGACCCATTGTCCTGCGTGCCGCCGTACACATAATAGAACGGCTCGCTGTTGTCCACGCCCACACGATAGAACTGGGTCACAGGCAGGTTGGGCACATGCCGCCACGTCTGGCATCGATCCCAGGTTTCGTAGATGCCGCCGTCACACCCGATCATGAGATAGTCCGGATCGTGAGGATCAAAGACCAGGGCGTGGTTGTCCACGTGTTTGAAGCGTGTGTTGGTCCGCTGCCACGTCCTGCCGCCGTCGTCCGTGACCTCCAGAAACGTATCCAGGGAATATACCCGGTCAAATTGATGCGGGTCTGCGAACAGTTCCTGGTAATACATGGGATCCGAGGTGGCATAGTCACTCATGCGCTGCCAGTTCTCTCCGCCGTCGCTCGAACGATAGAAACCACTTTCACCCCAGGCCGCAGGCACAATGGCGTAGACCACATCAGGCTGCTGAGGTGACACGGCAATACCGATGCGTCCCAGATCCACACCAGGCAGGCCCTTTGTAATTTTTCGCCAGGACTTACCTGCATCCATACTCTTATAGATGGCCGACTCGGGTCCTCCTCCCACCACGGTCCAGACATGACGCCGCCGCTGGTAAGACGTGGCATAGATCACATCTGCATTGCGCGGATCAAAGGCAATGTCGCTGACACCCGTGTTTTCGCTGATCGTGAGAACGGCTTCCCATGTTTGTCCGGCATCCGTGGTTTTATACAGACCCCGCGCACCGCCTGAAGACCACAGGGGCCCCTGGGCCGCCACATACACCACATTGGAATTGTGCGGATTGATCAGGATCTTGCCAATGTGTTCGGAGGTTTTCAGGCCCATGTGGGTCCAGCTCCTGCCAGCATCGAGACTCCGGTACACACCGTCACCATACCCTGCGCTTCGCTGACTGTTGTTCTCCCCTGTGCCCACCCACAGGATGTTGGGGTTCTGAGGGTCCAAAGTGATACAGCCGATGGAATAGGAGCCGTACCTGTCAAAAATGGGGGTCCAGGTCGTGCCGTTGTTGGTCGTTTTCCACAGGTTGCCTGAGGACACTGCCACATACCAGGTACTCGGATGCACGGGATCCTTGACAATATCGCCGATGCGCCCGGACTTCAGGGCCGGCCCGATGTTTCGCAGGGTCAGGCCGGCAAAGGTGCCTGCATCCAGATCCGACGCATTGCCGGCGGCCGTACCATATCCGGGCCGCAGCAGGATCACGGCCAGTATGAGTACTAGAGCCCTTTTCACCCCCGGCCCTGCCCACAGACTTACCGCTTGATCAAGCTTCAAAACCAGTTTCGAAATGGGCTCTAACCAGGTTGGGATCATCCGATGGATTTCAATTCTTTTCATGTCACGACTCCTCCGAGTACAGGTGCTGTCGTTCAAGCATCAATCAAGCACTCAGTATACTCATTCCGGGCCATAACTGCCATCATTAAATCAGGTTCCGGGCAATGGTCATGGCCGTCATGATCCGGTCTCGGCTTGACTGAACCTGGGTTCTTCCTTATGATCTAGGAGCCTGTCGGAGAACTCGATCTGGCTTCGAGCGGCCCTTTTTCCGCCTGACTGCATCCGGCTGTATCGACGATAGAACCAACATCGCCTGCTTCGCCGTCATTGTCAGTCGAAGAAAGGCCGCGCTCTCGGGCCGACGATGGAATTCTCGGGCAGGCTCCCGGCAACCAAAAGGAAGGAACCGTGCCCATGGCCAAAAAAAAGACAACTGCGACGAAGACCAAGACCAAGGCAGCCCCAAAAACCAAAAAGGCCGCCCCAAAGACCGGCAAGAAGACCGCCAGGAAATCTCGAGCCACGGTGGTGAAATCTGCCAAGGCACCAGCAGGCGTCAAGCCGAAGTCCGTCAAGAAGACCCCTGCTCGCCATGCCACGGCAGAGGACATGGCGCAGCGTCAGCGAGAGATTTCCGTGGCAGAGTTTTTCATGAAGAACCGCCACCTCCTGGGCTTTGACAATCCGCGCAAGGCCCTGCTGACCACCATCAAGGAAGGTGTGGACAATTCTCTGGATGCCTGTGAAGAGGCAGGGATTCTGCCGGACGTCAAGGTGTCTGTCTCCCCGTGTCAGGAAGAAAACCGATTCCTGGTGACCATTGAAGACAACGGGCCCGGTATCATGAAGGCTCAGATTCCCAAGATCTTTGCCAAACTGCTCTACGGATCCAAGTTCCACAGGCTGAAGATGTCACGCGGTCAGCAGGGCATCGGCATTTCTGCGGCCGGTATGTACGGACAGGTCACCACGGGCAAGCCCATTTCCATTGTGTCCAAGACGTCCAGGAACAAACCTGCACACCACTACAGGCTGGAGATTGACACGCAGAAGAACGAACCCCGCATTATTGCCGATCAAGAGATCGAGTGGAAGGTCACCTCCGGCACCCGGGTGGAGATCGAATTGGAGGCCAAGTACCACAAGGGACGTCAGTCCGTGGAGGAGTATCTTGAGCAGACGGCCATTGCCAATCCCCATGTGGCCATTGAATTTCTCACGCCCGAGGGCGAAACCCTGACCTACAACCGGGCCGCCAAAGAACTGCCCGTTCAAGCCAGGGAGATTCAACCGCATCCCTACGGTGTGGAGCTGGGGGTCTTGATCAAGATGCTGCATGACACGCAGGCACGGACCCTGCAGTCCTTTCTGCATTCGGACTTTTCCCGCATCAGCACGCGCGTGGCCAAGCTGATCTGTGAGTCCGCGGGCGTGTCCGAGCGGTCGCGACCCTCGCGCATTGCGCGTCAGGAAGCGGACAACCTGTTCAAGGCCATCAACAGGACCAAGCTCATGAATCCTCCGACTGATTGTCTCAGTCCCATCGGTGAGGAACTGATCCTGGCCGGGCTGAAAAAACAGATTGACGCAGATTTTTATACGGCGGTGACACGTCCTCCTGCCGTGTATCGCGGCAACCCCTTTCAGATCGAGGTCGGTGCAGCCTATGGCGGGAGCCTGCCCGGTGACAAGCTGGCGCGCGTGCTGCGTTATGCCAATCGTGTCCCCCTGCTGTATCAACAGTCGGCCTGTGCCATTACCAAGTCCATGGTGACCACGGCCTGGCGCAACTATGCCCTGCAGCAGGCCAACGGCGCCCTGCCCACAGGGCCGCTGGTGATCATGGTGCACATGGCATCGGTCTGGGTGCCGTTTACCTCGGAGAGTAAGGAGGCGGTCGCGCATTACCCCGAGATTATCAAGGAGATCAAGCTGGCGCTGCAGGAGAGCGGCCGGCGCCTGTCACTTTTTGTGCGGCGCCGCAAAAAAGCCGCGGAGTCCCAGCGTAAGAAGGCCTACATCCAACAGTACATTCCACACATTGCCATTGCCCTGCGCGAGATGCTGACTCTGTCCGATCGCCAGGAAAGCACCCTGGTCAAGCAGTTGACGGATGTCCTGGAAAGGAGTCGATCATGAACCCCTCCAAAAAAATCGCCGGTCAGATCACCGATACAGCCGCGGGCGTGCGGAGCAAGATTCAGCGCCGCAACAAGCCCACCCTGTCCTTTCCCCTGCGGTCCCTGACCAATGTCACCTATCAGCCCAAAAAGGGATTTTTACAGCTCAAGGGAAAGAAAAAGGTGAGGACCCTCACAGTGGCGACTGTGAAGACCTTTGCTCAGACCCTGCGCATGATGTCACAGGCCAAGAGCCTGGTGGAAACGGACGAGATCATGACCAAGCGAGAGGCCTACTATGTGTCCAAGAACTGGGAGGACGCACGGTTTGACGAGCAGCCCGAATCGGATACGGTCATCGATGACATCGAGGCCCTGTTTGAAGTGAACCGGGAGCAATTGGGATTCATCCCTGAAGAAAAAGGCGGGGAGGTAGCCGGCAAGCTCGTGGTGATCGACCGTGATTCCGACACGAACAAGCCGCTGCGCATTGACTGCACCAAATTCGGTTCTGGGGCCTATTCGATTCCCATTTCCGTGGAACATCTCAAGTTCGAGACCAAGGCAAAATTCGTACTGGCCATTGAAACCGCAGGCATGTTCCAGCGTCTGGTCAAGCACAACTACTGGCGCAAGGCCGATTGTATCCTGGTGTCCATGGGAGGCGTGCCCACACGCGCGTGCCGACGTTTCATTCGCCGTCTGTCCGACGACTTGAAACTGCCGGTGTATGCGTTTGTGGACTGCGATCCCTATGGCATGTTCAACATCTACCGGACCCTCAAGGTCGGTTCAGGCAATGCCGCGCACATCAATCAATTTTTCTGCGTGCCGAATGCCCGCTTCCTTGGCGTGACACCGCAGGACATCGTGGACTATGAACTGCCCACCCACCCGCTCAAGGAGATCGACATCAAGCGAGCCAGGGACGCCATCAAAAACGATCCCTTTGTGCAACACTACAAGAGCTGGCAGGATGCCATCAACCAGTTGCTGGACATGGGCGTCAGGGCCGAGCAGCAGGCCTTTGCCGTGCATGATCTCAACTATGTCATGAACAACTACCTCCCTGAAAAGCTGGGAAACGCCAGGCAATTCCTGCCGTAGATGAATCGGCAATCGGTTGGACGGTTTATTCGTCGGGCAAGAGACAATAGCAGAGCAAAGGAAAAAAGGCTGAGTAGAGGGAAGTCCCTTGGGGGCTGAAGGTCAATGGCCAATAACCAATAACTCAGCTAAGGCAGCCATTCAACATGCTTTTACGGTCTGTGCAGCCTTTCAAGAAAAACAGGATCGGATCGCAGCTTGGGGTTGATCACGATCTGGAGCTCCGTGAGCAGTGTGTTGGCAATCGCGTCTGGATCAACATCGGCTTGCGAGGGGGACTGCCAGGCCATGTCAAATTGGAATTCCAGTACACCGTGACTGTCCGCCACGAAGTTGGTCACCCAGGTGTTATTGAACACCATCGCCAGGATGCGCCCCGGATGCTCAGGCGGACCCTGACGCCTGGCCAGGACCTGATGGGCGCCAAAGGTAACGAGCGGCGCATCTCGACTCACCCAAAACCAGCGACCCTGGTGTGTGCTATAGCGAATCCAGTCGTCGATTGTAAAGTGATCCTGACAAGATCCGATCAACTGGTCTGTGTACGGTACAAACGGCACCCCGCCATTGCTGGTTTCAGGCAGCGTGTCACCGCACGGCAGATCGCACACCACAAAGAGTACCTCTGGCAGCTCATTTTCTGTGCGATGGAAACGCACGGTCAGCCGCGCACGCGGTTCATGACGCCATAATTCCAATCGACGCACAGCCCACTTGAAGCGCGGATGCTCGAGTTGCTGTGTATAGACTGCAGTATGGGCGTTCTGCTCCACGTGTGTCACTTCTTTGGCTGTGGCCGCGACTTGCTTGAGCACGTCACGTCGTTTGTCACGCTGCTGCTGATCTGTGATGCCAAAGATGTCGGAATACACCCATCGCCCTGAAAATGCGTCAACGGCCACAGACAGTACGTCACCCGTGCCCGCCTGAAACAGCGACTGGCCCATACCCGGCCACTTCGCCGAGGTCGGCCAGCGGTGTGCGTCCACTGTCACGACCGGACCATCGGCGATCTTGGGCTTTTGCACGATTGCTTCGCTCGGCACAAGGCGTTGAATGGTCTCTCCATTTAAATCCTCGACCCAGAAGCGAACCACCTGGTTGGGGGCATGATCGGGAAATGTCTGGGCCGAGTTTTCAGACGTAAGCTGTTCGGGCCCGGACGGACGACCGAACGAGCTGTAGCCATGCTCAAACGTCAGCGGGATCCTTGTCCCGTTGGCTGGGTCCTCAAGAGAATGGAAGTCTCCTCGCAAGGCGGAGGCGGGCATGGTCACCCAGCCGCTCCAGGGCAGTTTGGCCGGGTTGGCCACGTAGAATCCTTCTTCGCGTGAGTCAATGGCGGATCGCGATCGCTGCGCCAGGATCAGCTTGGCCAGGGCCATGGGGCGGTAAGCAGTCCGCGATTTTTCGTTGTACTGACCCCAGGTTTCCAGCGAGTGGGGACTGCCTATGCTGTCCACCGAACCCCACGTATGCTCGTCGAACAGACAGAGGTCGCGGTAGATTTCATCGGCAGCCTCCAGCGTTCGCTTGCCCGGGGATCCCCAAACAGGAGACAGGGCTGCATCTGTCAGGCGTTTGGCCTTTCGGCTGGCGCTGACTTCGCGAGGCCCGGAAGCCAACCCATTGGCCCACCAATCGGTCCATTCGCCCTGGTACTCGGGAATCTCATCGCCGACCTCTCCCTTCAACCGATCCATGGCATCAGCCGCGGTTGAAAGATGAATCTCCGGCTTCAGCCCAAGACGATTCCAGGCGGCGACAAACCTGGCCAACGGCGGAAACGGCGGGTCATTGTCCATGCGCCATTCGTTGGTCACCGAAATAATCAGCGACCGATACGAATATCCTGCGGCCTGCAGGGTTTTCAAACGGCCCAGCAGATGTTGATGGGAAGCTCGAACAGAGGCCTCATCGTCCAGGAAGAAATCGCCGGGCCGGGCCGGCCGATATCGGGTGTCTGTCGATTCAGGGACCGGACCGCGGCGCCAGCTTGCAGGATGGAAATAGTAAAATCCCTGCGCATAGTGGTCTCCCAGCCATACAAACATACGCCGTTCATCGGGCATCTTCCACCAGAATGCTGAAGGCGTGCGCATTGGCGGGCCCCCGTTGTGGCTGTTGATTCCCATGAACAGATACTCCAGCCCACGGTCAAGCAGCCTGATCGCGCCAGCTCTGGGGAATCCGTTCACATCATTTTGAATGGCCACGCGTGGACCGACTTTCTGCCACAGGCTGTCCGGCAGCCAGTGAATTAAGGTGTGCCACTCGGCTGCGTTGAGTGAGGGAGTCTGGTTCATGGCCATGGCACCGATCTCGAGTCGACCTGTACCCACGGCCTTCAAGAAATCCATTCGCCTGTCTGAGCCGGCCGCCTTCCACCAGTCATCCACGGCCAGCGTCGTTTCAGCCGTCCAGAAGAACTGTGCATCGGGTGGACTGTCAATCGTGGCCAGCACGGCATCAATCGCAATGTCCAGATACCGCATCTGCTGCCGACGGCACACGATCGGATGATCCGTAAATCCGATATCGGTGTGCGTCATGTGGACAATATCGATGCGTCGAATCACATCGAGTCTCGATTGATCCTGTCCCCGGGCATGGGTATCAAACCAGGCAAATGCGGGTAAGGCGACTGCCATCATCAATACAGTCCATATACGTCGCCCAGAACAACTGCTCCGCATTCCAGATAAAGGCTGCCATTCAAAACCCATCATCTTTTATCCTTTCAACTGACAGGAGATTTGATCTACACGTCGAGGTGCGATTATATCGCCAGGACGTAAGACGATTCAAGGAAAACAGTGGCTCCCGCACATATCAGGCATCAACAGGCCCCACAGGGCTCGGTTTTATCTCTGCCAAGCCGCTCTTGGTATCAGTGTTCGATGACACCGAGGTCCATGTCTGTTCCGACAACTTCAAGGCTGTCAAGCAACGTTCTCGCACTTCCAGCAGATCGAAGGCTGTATTGGCCTTCAATGATGCCTGTAAACGCAAAATTGCCATCCGGGTCTGTGGTCGTGCAGGCTCGAAAGGTCTCATATCCCGTGTTCGTTATGGCCAAACCCATGTTGCCGGCGGGAAGGCCGTCCATCACAAGGGTGCCCGCAATCCTGTGGCCGCCACCCCCAAAGTCAACGCGTGTCACCTCACCGCATTCCGGCTTGACCGTTCGGGACACCACGCCGTCGAAGAACGCCCCTCGATCCCTGGCCACGAAGTACCAGAAACTCCCGAGACCTCCGATGCGATAGTACCCATTGGGGTCCGTGACAACGAACGTCGTGCTCTTGCCCGTGTAGACTCCGCTCCGGTCCCGGTCATAATCCAGGCGAACGCCGGCCATGGCGCGTCCCTCACTGTCGAACACATGGCCTTCAATGACGGCTTCTCGTTCGAGTACCACCACCACCTCGTCAGACATCTCCCCCTCAAGAACAGAGATATCCTTGACCATGGCAGGTGCGTAGTTCGGGTGCACGACCTGGATGGTTTCAAGGCCCTCGGGCACGTGCTCCATCATGAATTCCCCAAAGATGCTACTTTCAACGGCCCTTGTATTCGTGACGAAGTGATCCCGGAGATGCCCTTGAACAGCACCGGCGTAGGTCAGTGCCAATATCTGGGCGCCTGCCACGGGATGGCCCTCCAGATCGATGACACGCCCCTGAAGTGCGCCTCCCCGGGTCAACTCAATGGTCACAGGCCTGATGTCTTCAGTATCCATGTCTTCGCTCACTGCCAGACAGTAGTTCTCAGCCATCACCTGGATCTGATACACGCCCGGCGTCACGGTAAAGACCGCCTTGCCCTCCGGACTCATTCGTTCCCGCCAGTTGTCACTCACCTCGTAACCGGAGCCTGATCCGATGGCTGTCTTCACGAGACGGGCCTGCATATTCGTGATCGGTTTTCCAGTGGCCTTGTCAACGACCATGGCCACGAGTTCCGGTTCAACCCTGTCTTCCAGTTCAACGTAGAGATCGTCTATCGGCGGCTTGACGTCATCAAGAATCACCTCCTGGATATCCGGGCTCTCAAAGAACACCTTGTAATTTCCCTTCGGGAGTCGGCCAAGCTCGAATGCGGCCAGGCCGTTTGCGTCATAGTTCCAGAGACTGACGAAGCTGCCACTGGATCGAGTCGTGGTATTGTAGGCGCGGATATGAATGACCCGGCGACTGGCAGCCGCCTCCTTGCTGACCTTCACAAGGCCCCCTATGGTAAGCAGGGATTGGGGGGAGGGTTCAGCCAGGGTGAAGTGAATGGCCTCATTGATTTGAGAAAAATCAATGGTCTCGATGGGTTTGTATGATCGGTTATCAGGATAATAGACAGAAACCACGTATTTCTCCGGGGTGATGTTGGACAGTCTAAAGCTGCCGTCAGAAGCCACGTCTGCCAACTGCCCTGATGGCCCCCAATCGGGTTCAACAAAGATGCTCAGGTCAGACGCGGCAACGCCATCGGAGTACTCAATAGTCCCTGAAACGGATCGTCCCCTGACCAGGGTCACCTCAAAAACAGGGACTGTGTTGGGATCCATACGTTTGATCATCACATGCGCAGGCGCAAAACCGGATTCTTCGTCAAGATCGCGTTGATCCGAGGCAGAGGAGTCCAAGGCCTCTGAACTCTCGGTGCGGCTCACGATGGCCATGCAGGCTGCTTCGGATGCAGGATACCCGCCAATGAGCGTGTAGCCGGCCTCGTCCGTGGCCCCACTGTCCCGACCTTGACTGGGATTCTTTGTTCGCTTGGAGGCTGGATCTATGACCCTGACTCGTGCCCCCTCGATGGGATTGTCCTGTTCGTCCTTCACCCAGAACTCGGCAAAACACGCTCGCTCCAGTTGAAAATGTGCAACGGCCTGCTGATCTTCAGCAATGGATATCTTGTAGTCATCATTGATGTCCGGTTTGCTCACATGGTCTTTGGAACTGACGACCACCTGGTATTGACCTGAACCCCTGACCCAATCCACATGGTAGAAGCCATTGGCGTCCGTCACGAAATGATCATTGTAGGAGGGCAATCCATAGATCACAAGCTGAGCTCCGGCCACGGGCAGGCCCGTGGCCCTGTCAGTAACCAGGCCGCTCAGGACACCCCTGGGTTCAAAGACATACTCCGTCTCCTCCTGAGCATGGGTGGACCGTAATACAGGAGCAGGCTCATCCGGAGTGACGGCAGGCGAGATGTCAGGCGTCTCGATGACAATTTCAGTCAGCGGCCCCGGAACACCTGACACAGGGTCCGTGCGAACAGGCGACACAGTCAATGTCTGCTCTGCCGGCGCAACCGCTCCCGGGATGGATGAAGCAGGCGACGGCTCGGGTTGCTGCCGATTTTGATAGAAAAACACCGCTCCCGCTGTGATCACGATCCCCGCAGCGGACAGGATGACCTTGGCTGTCACGGTGCTCAGCACGGCCTTCATGCTCGTCGCAGCGCAGGTGCCTGAAGAATGGGCTGCAACAGCGGTATTCATACTGGCCGACATACCGGCAACGACTCCGCCCACCGCAACCATGACGGCCTGAGTAAATGCCTTGTCCGGCCCAGTTCGTTCGATCGTCCGTTCGAGCCGTGCTGCAATTTCCTCGCGCAGCATGTGCCGTGCCCGATGCAGGCGTGTGCGCACTGTGGATTCATTCAGACCCAATGCCTCGGCCACGTCCCGGGTGGACTTTTCCTGACGATAATACATGACCATGGGTTCTCGATATTCTGCGGGTATTCGCATCAGGGCCTGTTCCAGCATTGTGTGCTCCTCTTGATGTATCAGGTGATCAGCAGGACATGCGGCTTGATCTGACAGGTCGGCGGTATCCACCGAGTCAAGAGAGACCATTTTCTTCTTGCGATAATGGCTGTTGAGCATATTGCGTGCGATGGAGCATAACCAGGCGCGAAACTTCCCAAGCTCTGTCAATTGTTGAAGGTTCTTCCAGGCACTGAGGAACGTTTCCTGCGCCAGTTCTTCACTAATCTCTACCCGGCCAGTCCCACTATACGTAATCGCACACACAAGCGATTGATAGTTTTGGACGATCTGCTCGAATGCAGCAGTATTGCCTGCCTGGGCGGCTTGAAGTAGCTTCATTTCCTGGGTCATTTCCATTCTCCTGGCCATTGTGTCATTCTACTCTGTACTAAAAGAGACACAAAGCCAGCAATTGTCCCAGAAAACTTGAAATTCTCTTCGACACGCTGTCAATTACTCTTAACCATATAACAATAAATGATTTAGAGCAACCACTCAACCCGAGTTGTTCTCAAGAATGCGGAAAAGGCGAAATCACAAACTTAGAGTATGTCTATACCTTGGTTACAGGGGGTGCGTGAAAAAAGCCTTCCTTGAGATTTAAGCCTCGATTCACAGATTACCTCCCGTGCGGGTATTCTCAGTCATGTCGAAAATACTATCCTGGCTGCGGGTGGTGAAGCCGCACGCCAGGACAATTTGAAGGAGGAGAGGTTGAGAAGCTCAACATCACTACTCTGCCTCGCCCCCCGCACTCATTAATACAGGCGAAGGCCAACCAGAAAAGTTGACAACTATTTTGGCCTTTTTACACGTTCTTTCGAAAAAAGTGATCAGCGACAATTATTTTTACCGTTCAACGACAATTAGAATTACCGGTTAAGGTAATGATGTCGACCTGTTGATATCGGACTTATGTTTAAACATAAAAGGTATCAGATGGTCAAAGATGAACAGGTAAGAATGC
>JAIPFM010000158.1 GCA_021736645.1 Phycisphaerae bacterium
CGTCCCTGGTCCGCAATCCTGGCCGCCAGAGAATAGGCCTCACCTGCTTTGACGTGATCCAGAGACACGCGACATGTGATCTCCCACTGCCGCACTGAAGTCTCGACCTTCACATCCTTGAGGCGTGTTTCAGAAGGTGTACTGACCAGGAACACATCACCGCACAGACCGCGTCTTGCCACAGAGCCCCTGACCTCCTTGGCAGCCGCAGAATCGCTGTAGGACAACATCACACTCTTGAGCGGCAAGGCCACCACGAACACGGACAGCACGTGTCTGCCTCCGGCGCGACACAGGGCCGTGACATCCACCTCCCCTGCAGGAAACAGGATGCTGCCCGCCTTGCGCCCATCCACGTACACATCCGCATAGGAGTTCAGGGTCTCAGCAGACACGGCCATGCGCCGACCGGCCCAGGCAGCAGGGATGGTGATCTCACGCTGATACCAGGCCATGGTCACGTCACGCATGGGCACATCCTTCCACGCAGGATGCACGTACATGGTCTGGCTGTCCTTCTGCATATAGTCCGTGATTCCCGGCCAGCACCCGGGCACCTTGAAATAGCCCCAGTTGCCCTCTGGGACCTGCTCGGATGCGCCCTTAACGGGCTGCCACTGCCAGAGGCCGTTGATGCAGACCCTTTCACGTGTGGGCGTGGTCTCGTGAAAGGCCTTGTCCAAGTCCCAGACCGCTCTCACATCGGACGGCAGGGTCACTGAGGACTCTCCTGCTGCAGCGGCCTGAGACAGGCCCCGGAGGGACATTAACAACACCGAACACACCGCAACACGCCACCTGAAACCTGATTCCGATGTCATCGTAAGTCCTGCCTCTCATTAAGGCACTCTAACAAAACCCTGCTGGCTTCGGCTGGCTGCAGCGTCCACATGCGGCGTTGGCCTCCATCGATCCCCAGGGGACCTGCTTCGGCCGCCTTGCCTCTGGACACTTCGCTCAGCCTCGGGCCGACGCGACGGTTTTGTTAGAGGGCCTAAGATAAATGTGATATCATGAGCCAGCCTGCACTGTGATCCCCATTCTAACCCGCAGTCAGGCCCCTGGCAATCCTGCAAATCATTTCACTGGACAGACGGGTCATCAGCCAATACATTAGTGCCTTTTAAAGCCTCAATATGAAAGGAACAGATCAATGGGTGTTTTTGGAATGCATGGGGTACTTCGCCCTGGAAACGATATTCACGCCAGCAGCGAACTCTCGTCTGTCCGTGCCAAGAACAAGCTGCGCAGTGATGAAAGCAAGGTCAAGCACCTCGAAGCCACTGTGGCCAAGATCCTCATGATCAATGAGGCGCTCTGGGAAATCATACGCGACAAGTTCGACATGACCGATGAGGACTTCCACAACAAACTGTACGAGGTGGATATGCGAGACGGCCAGGTGGACGGCAAGAACCAGCGCAAAGCCTCGAAGTGCCCGAAATGCGACCACATGGTCTCCTCGCGTCACCCAGCCTGTCTCTATTGCGGACAGGTCATGGACTCGTCCATTTTTGACATGGAGTGATCGATCCCAAACATACGTGACGTCACCCTTGACTCTATTCTGTTGGCTTCAAGGGCAATTCCTCCAGGGTCATCACTCTGGAGGAATTGTATAATTCTATGATTTGAGCCGGTGTATTGTCCCTGTAGACCAATTCCGCCCACGGCATAAAAAACACGTACCTGGGCTGTGACTCCAATTGGGCCGGGGTCGGGAGTTTTGAGCATTCACCAATGGCCAGGGGTTTGTCACCGGCCATGGACACGGCATACTCGTACCAACTCTGACTGTACCCATTGCCATACACGTCAAAGGCCAGGATATCCCAATAGGCCTCACCCGGATTGTACTGGGCCCAGGTCCTGTCGATGTCCTGCATGTCCCACACCCAGATCAGGTTGTCCAGCCCCTTGATGTGGGTCAGGTAATCATGCGTGATCCTGAAGAGCCTGGCTGTGCCGTTTGGGCCGGGCCTGCCTCCCCACCAGAAGACCTTCTGGTTCATTTCATGCAGAGGCCGAAACATGACCTCAGCACCGGCGTCTTTCAACTGCTGCAGATACGGGGCAATCGTATCCAGCCTGACTTTCCAGTTTTTGTTCAGTTCGGTTCCGTCAGTGACCAACTCCTTCCACTGGGCATCGGACAACAGTTGGTTGATGACACCGGGGTCCCATTGACAGGGCTCTTCCTGGGTCGGCGGACAGGTGTGCAGCATGATATTGATCATGGCACCGCTTTTCCATTGCCGAATGGCTTCATCGATCATGGTCTGGCGATGGGCTATGTTGTCTGCCTGAAACAGGAAGTCACCGCTCCAGAGTCCTGGAGACTTATGGGTCGTGGCAAAGATCTCCTGGGTCCACTTGTCCGGGTCGGCATTCGGCTCACGGTTGTGCTGCCCTGCCACAATCTTCTTGCCGGAGATGCCCTTGAGATAGGCAAGCACTTTGGGCAACCCCTGAATAGCCAGGCCAATATCATCCGTAAATGCCGGCGCCGTCAGGGTGCAAGCCCCTGTTTCATGCCTGAAGATGTCAGACGCTGCGGCCTGACCGGTTCGCGTATCGACCCAGTCGGCCTGGTACTGACCTGCAGGCAGATTCAGCTTGATTTTTAACTGCCCTGCCTCAAATTGGACTTCATCTTTGGAGGTCGTGTGAAGGTAAATGGCGTATGCCTGTCCGCGCGTCACCAGGGCGCGGGCTGACATGCCCTCAGGCAGGGTGTCTGCGATCACACGGTTGTCCGGTGACATGTGAATGAAGTCAAAGCGAATCATGAAGTCCTGCAGGGCGCGCATGCTCCTGCGAAAACCGGCATTGCCGCCGCCCGGAGCGCCTGTCGGCACCACGAACGTACCATCTTCATGCCCTGCCACAAACGAGTAGTCGAGGTTGTTGTAGAGCCCGCCTCCTGCCATGATGAAATCCCAGCCTTCCATGCGGTACGGACGGTCCTCTATACCACGAAACCCGGTTTCATCGTCGCCGATCACACGATTCAGGGCATAGTTCTGCGCCACAGTATCGGGCGGTGCTGCGTAGTGAAAATTCAGGATCGAGACTGCAGCATGCGGGTTCGTGACCAAAGCCCCTTTGTTGGCGATGTTCTGGGCGATCAGTTTTTTGTCAGGATGATCCTTCTGGGTCTCTGTAATGACGTCTGCAATGTGATGCTGCCAGTCCACAGTGACACCGCCGAAGTAGGGCTCGTTGCAGAGCTCAAAAATCACATTGCCCGCGTCACGCAATTCGATCACGAGTTTACGTGTCAATCGTTCCTGATAGACCAGAAGCCCCTTGTGTTTGTCCAGCGTGTACACATGGGTCCTGTCGATCTCAGGCGTTTGGTTGACGTTGTTGCTGGCATGCAGAGGACTCAGGGCCCATTGGCTGTCTCCGTAAAACGGGCAGAACAAGGTCACCTCCACCACGATCCCCAGGGTTTCAGCCTGACTGACAAAGTCCTTGAGTCGTGCAAAGTAGGCTGTATCCCATTGTGTCAGGTCAAATTTGGCACCGCCGCCCGCATACCCGGGTTGGTCGCTGCGTGCCCAGGGACTCAGAAAACGATCCCCCTTGGGCGCGAGCGTATTGCGCGGAATATTGAAGGCACCCAGAGGTTCGACATAGGTGCCGCCCACGAACATACGCGTGTAATTGAGCCCGTCCGCAGCCAGTGTCTTGAGGTACTTTGAGGTATCGAAGTCAGGGTTGAGTACTGCCCCGTAATGCTCGGCAGACGAGATCAAAATCGTGGGCCGCCCCTGCCACAGGAAATAATGGGGATTGTCAGGATGAAGTTGAATGGCTTCACTGCCGTGCAGACAAGAGACCAGAAGACTGACGACCAGTATGAAAACACAGTTCTTTGACATACCAGCACTCCTTCTCGGCATCTTGCTGCCTAGCGTCGGTTGCGTTTCTGTTCTTCTTCTGTGGCCCTTTTGAGGACAGCCTTTTCTTTACTGTTCAGGCTGTGCAGGCCGGAGTTATGGACTTTTTCCAGGATGCGTTCGACTTCGTCGTGCAGATTGATCTCCTGGGCAGCCTGACGATGGTGGCGAACATGATTGAATTTGTACAGCCACTGATTCCAGTATCCTTGGGTGAACACGTACGTGGCACCAGCCACCATGCCCCCAAAGTGAGCAGCATCCCCCCCTGCATTGACCCCCTGAATGATCACGTTATACAAGGCCCCCAATACAATGACCACAGAAGCCACACGGATGGGCACAGGGAACACAATGAAGAAGACTACAAATTGAGGAAACAAAATGGCACAAGCAGCCAGGAGTGCATAAATGGCGCCTGAGGCGCCCACCATGGGCCCCACACCCAGCCACCCTGAAAGGAACGTGTACAGGATACCACCGGCTGCACCGCACGCCAGATAGAATCCCAAAAAGCGATTGGAAGTCCAGTGACGTTCCAAGGTCGGCCCCAGAAAATAGAGACCCAGCATATTAAAGGCAATATGCCAAAAATCTGCATGCAGGAACTGATAGGTCAAAAGACGCCACACACTCAGCTTGGACAGGATGGAATAGGGAAACACAGAAAACCACCGGGTGATGGGATCCATCTGCATGGGATACTTGGACTTGACAACGGCTTGCAGTAAAAAGACACCTACATTTATGATCAATAGCCGTTTCACCATGGGCGTTAGACTGGGAAATCCCACACGCATCTGAGGTGCATACCGATGACCGCCCTGATAGTTGTCCTGTGTATATGGTCTGTCGTAAAGCCCCATAATTCAGCTTTCTTTCATCACGATTGAATCAAAATAACTCAGCCCTTTTGAACTCCGGGTATTGAACTTTGAACCTTGACCTTTGAACTCTGGTCCCTGGACCCTGGACTTTGGACTCCGGAGACTATATCGGCTTCTTGTCGGGCAAACACCACCATCAGAATCGTGCCGCCTGCGATCAAGACCAGACCTAGAATTTGAGACACAGTGAGAAAGGCCCATTCAAAGGGGTTGTCGTCTCGGGTGAGTTCCAGTAGAAACCGTGCCAGGCCGTACAAGACAAACATAAAAGCGAAGCCCATGCCCGGCCTGCCAAACAGGCTGTTCGGTTTGGCTCTACCACGCTCCCACAGGCCGTAAAGAATACAGGCGATCATCAGGGCACTCAAGGACGCATAGGCCTGAGACGGATGCACAGGCAGGCATCTGTATGGCCCGTGTGTCACGGCTTCTTGTTGTGCATCAGTCAATTCTTCTATGGGCTTGGGATACCACACATCGTCAGTTTCCGAATGGTAACAATACTCTTGAAGCGGAATCTTGAGATGCGGTTCGTCACGTCCGCGTGCCGGATTGGTATTGATCTGGCTCGTGTAGGCAAACGACCCGTACGGAAAATGAATGCCCCACGGCAGGGTCGTTGGCTTCCCCCAGCAGCAGCCATTCAAGATACAGCCCATGCGTCCAAACACCAGGGCAAGCATCAGACCCATGGCCAGGATATCCAGAACACGCTTGATCGGCATGCCGGCGCGACGCAGGTAGTAGGCCAGGAAAACCACGGCCAGAATCACGCCTCCGAGAAATTCCAGACCGCCGTTCCATATCTCAAAGACCTTGAGAAAATCACCTTGAAATTCCCTGTAATGGTGCAGCACAAAGAAAATACGTGCCCCGATCACACCGGCAATCAGGCAATACAATGCCGCATTGGTAATGATCAGAGGATCAAGCCCTGCGCGTCTGCTCAAACGCTGAATGACAAACGAGGCCACAAGGAATCCGATCACCATCATGGTGCCGTATCCCTTGACTGTCCAGGGGGTAAATGGGATCGTAAATAGCTCTTGATACATGCAATTTCTTCGAGGTACTTCACACGGCCTCACACAGAGGCATCCATTTATGTACCGGGCTGCTCGAGGACCTCATTGTCCTCACCCAGGACCACGACTTTGGGTTTGATCGCCTGGGCTTCTTCAGGCGTACACAGGCCAAAGGCCATGACAATCACCCTATCACCCTTCTTGATGAGTTGAGCCGCAGCCCCCAGGATATTGATGTGACCTGAGCCTCGTTCCGCGGGCACGACATAGGTCTCCAACCGGCTGCCATTGTTCAGATCCGCAATCAGGACGTGCTCATACGGCACCATGCCGGCCGCCTCATACAGATCAGGATCAATGCCCACACTGCCCGGGTAATGGAGCTTGGAATCCGTGACTGTGCCTCGATGCAACTTGCCTTTTAGTACTTTAATCAACATGATCCACTTCTTGTTTTCTTTATAATAAGCAAAATTTCTATTATAGCTCAGGATTCCGACACGTCTATGAGAATATTGTCGATTAATCGGGCCGGTCCGAGATGCACAGCCAGGGCCACCAGGGCCCTGTCCTTTATACGAGCCAGGGGCTCCAGGGTTTGCACATCAGATATATTGACGTATTCGATGCCCCCATGCGCCGCCTCATTGAGCACCTTTGTCATGGCTGCAATCAGGGGCTCGACATCCCGAGAGCCCTCTGTGACGAGGGTCTGGCACGTTTGCAGTGCACGATACAGGCATGTGGCCTGGCTGCGCTGTTCAGCATTGAGGTATTGATTGCGGCTGCTCACGGCCAGACCGTCGGATTCGCGTATCGTGGGACAGATGTGAATGGTCAGCGGCATATAAAGATCTGCCACCATTCGCTGTATGACCAGGACCTGTTGAGCGTCTTTCTGGCCAAAAAACGCCATATCCGGCAGGACAATGTTAAACAGCTTGGTGCACACCGTGGTCACGCCGCGGAAATGGCCCGGCCTGGCAGCGCCGCACAGATGATCGGTCAACCGCTCCACAGTGACCCAGGTGACTGGATCCGCGGTGCCGTACATCTTCTCCGGTGTCGGCGCAAACACCAGATCCACACCCTGTTCCTTGCACAGGGCACAATCCTGTTCAAAGGGACGGGGGTAACTGGCCAGGTCTTCAGCAGGGCCAAATTGCGTGGGATTCACAAAAATACTCACCACCACAAAATCGCACGCGGCCTTGGCCGCCTCAATCAGGGACAGATGCCCCACGTGCAAGGCGCCCATGGTGGGCACGAATCCAATATGTTTTCCCTGTTCACGGGCAGCGCGAACCATGGCCCGTGTCCTACTGATCGATTCAGTGATCTGCATGATGTACCTCAATATAGTGTTGAAGCTCGTCTGCTAAACGAGCCAGATGAACAGAATCAAGACTGTCAAACCGCGTCACATCCAGGCGTATCACGGGTGAGCGATCCCAGGTGTTCAACAGCGACTCATACGCCTGATCCAGACCGTCGAGAAACGGTTCTTTTATGCCCTGCTCATACACGCGGTTGCGTCGATGGATACGTTCCAGACATCGGGTCGACGAATCATGTAAATACAACACCAGCCTGGGCGGTGTGACGTTTTCAGCAAAGGGCGTATAGATCTTCCGGTACAGGGCCAACTGGCGTTCATCCAGCAGTGCGCAGGCATAGATCCATTCCTTGTCAAACAGATAGTCTGACACATACACCTGCCCGGACACCAGCGTGTCACGCCCCACCTGCTGGGCCCGATTCACCAGAAAGAACAATTGAGAATCCAGGGCATAGGCCGCGTTGCCCGCGTACACTTCGGGCATAAAGGGATTCTGATCATACGGTTCGTACAGCACTTCGGCATGCAGTGCCTGGGCCAGACGGTCAGCCAGCGTGGTCTTGCCCACGCCAATGTTCCCGGCAATACTGATCAATTGGGGCATGTCAGGCTCCAAGACAAAACTTCCCTGTTTAATCCTCTGACTCAACGTCGCCATGGACACCTTGAGTACCGGATGCATCAGGTTCGGGCTCATGGCAGCCAGCGGCTTGAGCACAAACGATCGCAAGTGCATGGCCGGATGCGGCACAGTCAAATCCGGATCACGAATCACGGCGTCACCGTACAACAGCAGGTCCAGATCCAGCGTGCGCGAGGCCCAGCGTGTGCTTCGCTCGCGTCCCAGGCAATCTTCAATCCGTCTGAGATACGCGAACAGGGCCTGAGCAGACAGGGTCGTCTGCACCTGGACCACGCCATTGAGATACTCGGGCTGATCTGTGCCAGCCAGGGGTTCGGACCCTTCGTACGCACTGACCTGACAGACCTCCGTGTCCGGGGTTTGACCAATCAATGCCACAGCCTGATCCAGAAATCCCTTGCGATCTCCCAGGTTACTGCCCAGGCCAATATATGCAACGGTTTCTTTGCTCATCATTCATTACAGAGCAGCAAAACGCGTGAGTGCTTCGTCCACCTGATCCGGTTGGGCAAAGGCCGTCAATCTGAAGTAGCCTTCACCAGCCGGGCCAAAGCCCACACCCGGCGTACCCACCACATGGGCCTCGTTCAGCAGCTTGTCAAAAAAGTCCCAGGACCCCATGTTGTCCGGCGTCTTGAGCCAGATGTACGGGGCATTCACGCCGCCAAATACGGTATAGCCCAATTTGCCCAGGGCCTCACATACCCGTCTGGCATTGTCCATGTAGATGGCCAGCGTTTCTCGAATCTGGGCCTGGCCCGCGTCACTGTAGACTGCGGCGGCACCCACCTGAGTGACATAAGACACGCCATTGAACTTCGTGCAGTGACGACGGTTCCACAGCCTGTGCAGGTCCACAGCCTCACCGTTCCTGGTATAGCCCTTCAAGGCCTTGGGCACCACACTGTAGCCGCAGCGCACGCCAGTGAATCCCGCTGTCTTGGAAAAGCTGCGAAACTCGACGGCCACCTCCTGGGCCCCGTCAATCTCGTAAATACTGTGGGGAATGTCCGGGTCCGTGATAAACGCCTCATACGCAGCATCGAACAGAATAATCGTCTTGTTGGCCCTGGCATAATCCACCCAGGCGGTGAGCTGGGCCTTTGTGGCCACGGCCCCTGTGGGATTGTTCGGGAAGCATAGATAGGCCATGTCCACCGCCTCTTTGGGAGGTTCCGGCACAAAGCCGTTCTCAGCAGTGGCAGGCATATACACGATGTTCGCGTACTGGCCCACGGCATTGGCATCCCCTGTACGACCTGCCATCACATTGGTATCCACATACACAGGATACACAGGATCAGCCACAGCCACCACATTGTCCAGGCCCAGGATCTCCTGCATATTGCCGGTATCACACTTGGCCCCGTCACTCACAAAGATCTCGTCCGCCGCAATACTGGCACCGCGGTCCGTAAAATCTGCCTTTCGAATGGCCTCACGCAGGAACGCGTACCCCACGCCGCCATCGTCATAGCCCTTAAACGTCGCAGCCTGGCCCATTTCCGCCACAGCCTTCTGCATGGCTGTCACCACAGCGGGTGCCAGAGGCTGCGTCACATCGCCAATACCCATACGAATAATCCTGGCCTCAGGATGCTCTGCCACAAACCCGCGCACCCTGCGACCGATCTCAGGAAACAAATACCCGGCCTTCAACTTCAGGTAATTCTCATTAATCCTTGCCATACCTGTCTTTCCAATATCAATGTCATCAACGTCAATTCACATGCAAAGGGCTTATTCTAGGGCACTCAGGCCGAACCGTCAACTCTCAGGCCGGTGGGTGTCCATATTAGCGACCATGCCCTGCCTTGGCCAGGACCAGGGCATAGACCTGAACAGCACCGGCCTGCTTGAGGACCTTGGCACATTCGTGGAGTGTGGCACCGGACGTGGTAATGTCATCGACCAGGCAGATGTTTCGACCGGCGATCTGAGTCGGACGCTTGACTGAAAAAGCCCGCGCCACGTTTTTACGCCTCTGGGCGGGACTGGCCATGTGTGGCTGGATGCGTGTGGCTCGGACTCGCACCAGAGCCCTGCATAGCCTGGCGTGCGGGTGCGTCAGGCCCCTGGCCAGCACAGCCGCCTGGTTGTACCCCCGAGCAAGTCGCCGGGTCCAGTGCAGCGGCACCGGCACAAATACATCAATCTTTGGGTAGAATGCACACCCCTTCAAAGCACTGTCTGCCAGAGGCACCAGGATGTGACGAAGTTCCGTGGCGCCCTTTTTAAAAGACAAGACCATCTCATGAAAGCGTTTGTCGTACACACCCACGCGCACCATGCCGTCGACCGTTTGTATCTGACCCGCACACTCAGGACACCGGCGGTCAAGGACTGCATACTCACTGACCTCCCGGGCACAGGTCGGGCAATAGGACCCGGAAGTACAGTCCAGCACATCAGTCCAGCAGTCAGCACAGAGCTGCTCATCCTGGTCAGCCAGCAAAGCTCCGCAGAAGAGACACTGGGCTGGCCAGAGCAGGTGATGCCCGGCCGACGTCAGGAGAGACAGGACGTTCCCCCTGTGTCCCGTCCTGACTTGGCCGCCTGTCCGCTTCATACAAACCGCTATTCCAGATCAAACCATGCATTGCCCACGGGGTCAAACCACCCCAGATTCAAGTGGGAGGATTCCACGCCATACGCATTCTCACCATGATGCGAGGCCGCTTGACGCATATCGATATGCCCGTCAGTCCATCCCACGCTCGCGCGACCCTGATGCCGAAAGTGTACAGACGGTGACATGAAATCCCCCTCGAACACCGTGCCCTGCCAGCAGAAGAACGGCGGCTCGGCAAATGAATACTCGATCAGGTTTTCACCATCCGTGCTCATGGCCGTGTCCGAGAACATCAAGGTCATGGCAGGCTGCTTCACTTCCTGAATCGCCGTGGTATGCGCATACCGCGCATTCATGCCAATCGATGACTTCGGATCCCACAACCGACTGCCCAGGTAAGTCATGTTATAGCCATAGCCGCCGCAGCCCTGTTCATAATTCGCAGTCCACTGCCGGCCACTGAGAAACGCGACATTGGCAGGACACGCCTTGACCTGCGTCTCTGACAGATAGGCTCGCAGCGGGCTGCCTGCAGCATCAAACGGCTCATTCAGATTTGAACGCGCACCGTGCCAGCGGTGATACCCGGAATCGTTCCACATGTCTCTGGCAGCGGGCACCATGAATCCGTCATTTTCACCGGCATAGCCCAGGCCCGCGATCACGAGCTGCCGGAGATTGGACCGGCACACCAGGGACTTGGCCTGGGACCTGGCCGACCCCAAAACAGGCATGAGGATCCCCATGAGCAGGGCCATGACGGCCATGACCACAAGCAATTCCAGCAGTGTAAAGGCAGAATCCTTTGAATCACGCACTGAGCGTCTCCCTATTGACCGTCGTATATGTGCCAGAGCTCTTCGGACCCCAGTTGCTCTGTGAGCAGGGTCAGGTCTGCCTGGTCTGTCTTCCAGTCCTTGTTGAGGTCTGTGCGAGCCAGCCACCCTGTTTGGCCAAAGTGCAGGCCGAGATTCTCTGTCAGGATGGTTTGATCCGCAGCATCCACGAGACCATCAAGATTGATATCGCCAGAGTACGCCTGGGCATGCAGCACGCCCACAGCATCCAGGTCAAACCCATTGGTCCACCCCCCTGTGGGATCATAAATGGGGTGCCCCTCTGAATCCGCGAATCCTCCGTACCCGGGCACATCCACGAGTCGAACGAAACGGATATCATTCACATCCACAAGACCATGCATCACAGCCTGCGTGTGTGACAGGTCCTCAAGATCAAAGGGTGTGCCCAGACACGCGGCCCTTGTATTGGGATGAACGCCTGCAAGGTTCCTGACCTTGTCCGGATCAAGGGTGCCCACTCTATCCATGGGCTCTTCAGTCAGAGAGCTGTTGGGGAACCTGACAAAGTCGGTACCATTGGACGAGACCTCCACCCACGCGAGTTCTGCAAAGAGTTGACCGGTCAGGGCATCGCCCGTGGTAAACATGGAGGTGATCCCGTTTTCAAACACCACAAAATCATACCCGGCCTGGTTCCTGATGTGACCTGTGTCGTTGACATCGCAGGGATCACCGAACACCACAGTCACGAAACCCGGCATATTGCCGGCGAGCACATCGTCTTCAGTCAGGTCCCCCAGGCTCACCACGGTGTGGTCCACGGCACCCAGAGCATGGGTCGCATCTGCATACGAGGTACCCATGATATCCAGCTGCCCGGCTGGACCGTACGCCGCCACATCAGTGGCCCATCCACGAAAAATGGGGTGAATCGTCTGCTGATCCGCATCCTCGAACCCTGGCACGCCTGCCTGAGCATACGGCGCAGCATCCGGCAGTATGAGGTTGTCCATGGCAAAATAGGCCGGTGTATTCATGCCCCAATCCCCTGTATCACTGGACGCAAAGGAGAATGTCAGGGCCTTCACTTCACCCAACGGACGAAGATCCACAAAGGTCCAGTCCGAGACAATATAATCCAGGCTGCTGTCTTCAAACCTGAAGTCTGCCAGGTAGAAGTCGATCTTGCCGGTTTCCACACCATTGGCATCCTCACCTGCAATGGTCAACAGGAACCAGTCTGCATCATTGCCATCCGGCCCGCCAAACTTCTTTGAAAAGTCATCGCCGCGGGCCATGGAATAATAGGTGTAGTTATTGTTGGTGAGGTACACGCCGGACAGGACTGTGGGCTGATCCAGTGTCAACTCATCCAGCGAAAAGGAGATGCCATAGTTGGGTGATCCTGACGCGCCCTGGCCCGGGATCGCATGGTATTGCGACGTAAAGCCATCAGACGCGCGGTCCGTGATATTGGACACTGACAGCCAGGACATCCACCAGTCCCACGCCGCATCGTAGCCGTTGGTGAAGGTGACAGGCCCGGTCGTATACGCGGCCAGTCCGCTTTCAGTGCCGTTCCAATAGGATTCCGGGGGCAGATTCACATCTTCAAATGAAATCACATCGGCCTGAGCCATCACTGCCAGACATAACACACAACCCATCACACCCAAACCACACATCTTCTGAATCATACTCGATCCTCCATTGGCCCCTTGTCGCGAAGGCGCAATAAAAAAACCACGGTCCCGGATCGGAATCGTGGTTGAATCAGCAGACTTGTACATTTCAGAATCAGCAGACCACACGTGCTCCAGATCGCGAGAACACTTTTGTGGACAATCTGTTACAGGCAGGTTTTCTGACTTTCATCCTACTCAAGGGGTCCTTCCCGTTCGTGTTGAACAGTGGTTTTACCCACCCTTGAGATTTTCACGCAAGTGAAGCAGATGATTACAGCGGCGCGACCGCCACGGAATTTCACCGTGTTCCCGTTTCAATGACCAGAATCACATCCAGCCATCTATTCCAGCTCTGGGAGCTGGAACCTGGTATTGCCACCCATTTTTCAAAGAAC
>JAIPFM010000159.1 GCA_021736645.1 Phycisphaerae bacterium
CCGCCCCACAAAGGCCTCCCGCTTTTTGTGGTCCGGTGTTAATTTGCCTTGTTAGGCCATTCTATCGGTGGGCCACGCTTTCCTCCTGCACAGCCTGTCCGACAGCCCTCGTAAGCACAATGCGCCTAGTTGCAGTTCATCGCTTCTTCATCTCATCGTGAAGGTGTAGCTTGGGAGCGAACTGCCACACAATCCGCCCGACCTCTTCGCCCTTGTAGATTTGTCGGATTGCGATACCGTGCCCGAATCTCACCTTTCCTTTACGTGGGTGGATAATGAACTTGCAGGGCAGACGCTCGCCACGTGGCATCCGGACCTCCTCAAGCTTGATCCGAGGAAGCATCGGAAGGACCAAGCGAACAAGCTTGTTCTTCTGATCGCGAACGAGTTTCCACGGGCTGTCGCCTTTGAGACGTTCAAGCACGCCCAGAGGTCCCTCAAGTTCGAGCACCGCATCCGCGGGCAATCGTCGCTCGATCTCGAATGCGAACGGCCGTGCGCGATCCTCCGCTCCCGCCAGATTGAAGGCAAAGGATGGGGTCGCATCCGGAGTATCTGGAAGCTCGTTTACGACGTTGAAGTTACGCCAGGTGACATTGTTGTGAGCGCGGATCATATCCTGGAACGAACTCCAGTCAAGCGGACCGGGCGTCGGTGGAACCGGGTCGTTGGGGTGCTGCAATGTGGCGACGAAGCAGTAGTGACCCGTGGCCGGTATGTCCGCCTTGAGCCAGGTCAAGGGGGGGGAAACGGTTAGCACGTAGCCGACGGGAACCGAGGGCAGCGTCACATTACCGATGAGATGCCACGTCGAGGGGGTGACCAGCGTGGCAACCTCACTCCAGTAGACTGTCGCAATGACATTGGTCGCCGTCGAACCTCCCCGGTTGCGGACTCTAACATAGATGGTGTTGTCCTGACCTGATTCGGTTTCGTAACCGAGGATTGCCGAATTCTCTGTCCCACTACCCTCACCAAAGGCCAGTTGAGGATCAGCCACAGGCGAGGGAAGTACGATGACGTCCGGACTTGCCGAGATCGAGCCTGGCCAGGGGACGCTTCCGGTATCTCCGACCGCATCACGCAGATAGACATCTGGCACAAGCCCCAGTGTTGGGAAGATTGAAGCCAAATCTGGCATCACTCCGATGGCACCGGGGAGTGCAACTCCTTGTGCGGTGCCGGTGACTGGGTTCGCAAGCAGTGCCCGCATCTGGACCGGAGAGAGCAGTGTACCGGTCGTTGCCTGGTAATTGGACTGCACCAAGGCTGCGGCGCTGACGATGATCGGCGATGCCGAACTTGTGTTTTTGAAGGTATCGGTATAGGCCTTGTCGTCATCTCCGCCGCCGTTGTCGAGATCACCGTATCCGCACGTGACCACACCCTTACCCCAAGCGTAGCAGTCGATCCGTGACCCGAAATTCGAAGCGTGGCCGGCGCCTGACACTCTGTCGTGAGGCACGGTCGGTTCGGCAGCGGCCACCATGATTGCCCCCGAGTCAACGAAATCAATTGACGTACGATTAAGCCGTTGGAGTCCCCCGGGTGTGGTCCAGGCATCGAGGTCGAAGTTGCCGTTTCCAGCGGGCTCCACCACCGTGATTCCCAGCGCCGTGGCAAGACGGATCACATCGAGTTTGTCGTCGAGCGTTTCCATCGGCAAGAAACTTGTTTGCAGTTCGATCAAGAGAATCTCGCCAGCGGACATGGCTGCTACGGCAGCGACCAGGGCGTCGAGTGTGTGCTGAACCCCAAAGGCGTCATAGATGGAACTCATACGCACGGAGGTCATGGCGGGCGCCGAGCCGACCACCCCCACCGCGTTGTCACTTGCCACGATCTCGCCCAAGACCGCAGTCCCGTGGTCTTCCCAGGGCGCGTATTGCACGCCATGTATGAGGGTAGGCGTCTTACCGACAAGATCTTGGTGGGTGACCCGCCATCCACCTTCCACATCGACGATGCCAATACCAGCGCCCTCTCCGTTGGGTTGCGTCCACATCCAGCGTGCGTCGATACCATCAGGCGCCGCATCCTGGTACCCCTGACCTGCGTTGTACGGATCATCTCCTGGAGTGACAACAGGCAGCGTGACGAGCGGCTCCTCCCAGGCCGAGTCGACCTCAGGCAACGACATTAGTATCTCAATGACCTTGTTGATTTCCTCATGCGAGTGACCGCGTAAGTCCAGACGCCAATATTGGGTGAGACTATGCAATGGGGGGAATTTGGATTGTGCTGCTTCACGCTCCATTTCCAGGATCTTATCAGCTGCAATCGAGTGTGCCAGCCGGTAGGACTCTGGTGAGCCGGCGCCGTCAAGGACTCGAAGCAGCCCCTTCAAGGCGTGCATCTCTGCATGGATGGCAAGCGTGTCCGCCACCTTATCGTGCTCCACAGAACTGGCTTCAGCAGTGAGCCGAACCACCACCATGCCTGAAGGTCTTTCCTTCTTAGCCGGATCCCCGATGATGGGACGAATTGGAAACCCACGGACGATTTCCCTCGGGTCTTCTATGAAATTATCTTGCTTCTTCATGTCAATTCTCCTTCATGTTTTCAATGAGTCTTGTTCTTTCATTCGCCATGATGAGGCTCCCCATGTCTGTCCATAATACAGTGCGTCATCTGCCCTGGAAACGTATCACGGAAAAGACAAAAAAAGGTGTTAAGGTTAGAAGCGCGATGCATCCATCACCCTGGCTGGTTCTATGCTGCGATCGCAGCCAGATTTTTCAGAAAGGAAGCCACTGTGTTCCAGACTTGAGAAGGCCGCTTTCCTGGAATTTAAGCTCGACATGAACAGAAGCACACCACGTGCAGCAGCCCAAGAAGTACCCCGGCAGTTCTTGTTTTTTCACCTTGATTTACTCTGCTTTGGTGCGTATATTGACGCTTACTGCAACTTTGGATTGAGTCATCTTCTGCGGGATGTTCAGCGTTTTATTGTCGAGAGTACGCCATCATACCCTGATCGGCACCCTTGGCGGCATCACGGTGCGACTGGGCCTGGCGGACTGGGTTTCAACCCTGGTGTCTGTAAAAGAGAACATGACTTCTATGGGAGACTCAGAGAGATCTATTCAGGAGACCTCTACAATTGCTTTTCAGATGAAACATGTTTTTTGAAAGGGAATGATATGAACGATGAAGGCGACAAGAAACAAGCAGTGCATAGTCATAAGGCGATGGGGTTTACGCTGCCCATCATCGGGCAGGTTGTGACAACACTCGATGAAAATGGTGAGGCCAATGTCAAAGTAGAGAATCCGGCATTCGCAGACACACCATATTCCGTGCTTCTGGGACTGAGCCTCCAGAAGGGCGGGCCCATTTGCTATGGCACTCTGAAGTCACTCAAGCAGGGCGACCACTTCTATGCCAGGGTCCAGCCAAAGGCGCCATCGTTTGACATCCTTCTCAAGGCACAGGATTTCCCCAACCAGAAGGTCACGATGCAGTTTTGCGCGATTTCACACGACTTTGTCGGACCGACGAACCCTCCCACCCCCACACCCTTCTTCAAAGCCCTCATCGGACTCAGGGGCATAGGCTTCCGCCTGGAAGATTACCCAGACCGCTATGTAAACGAGCTAACCGGCATCGACCCCAAACTCATTCAGCGTATGATCGACAACGAGATCAAGAATCTGGCGACACTAGCCTCCGCCAGCGTTGAACACATCGCTCAAATACTGAGTATCTCGGAGGTGCGGGCCATGGGCTTCATCTATGAAGCACGCGCTTTGCTGACGAACACCAAGATCAGGCAATGACCGGACGCGCGCATAAAGTCAGCATTGTTATCCCGGCCCTTAATGAGGGTGAGAATTTGGTGGATACGGTCCATTGTGTCCTGGAGAATAGTGTCCATCCTGATGTTGAAATCATTGTCGTTGATGACGGGTCAACAGATGGAACAGGAGAGCGTTTTTCCAGTGTCTTTGGCAACAACAGCCGCGTAAACATGATCAGGACTAAAGGTGTTGGTGCGGCCAATGCACGCAGTCTTGGCGCCACCTGTGCCTCGGGTGAGATTCTCATATTCCTTGACGCTCACTGTTTTGTGCCGCCCCATTGGATGGACAGCCTGATTCAACCACTGGCGGATCCACGGGTGGGCATGGTGGGCTCTGCTGTGGCAGCGATGTGCCGCGGTCATGATGTCCGAAGCCTGGGCCTGACCTGGCGTGATATGAGTCTACAACCCGAGTTGTTGGAGCAGACCGCGACCACGCCTTACCCTGTCCCCCTACTGGGTGGTGCATGTCAGGCCGTGCGCAAGGCGGAGCTTGAGCAGCTTGGGTATTACGACAATGGAATGACGCGTTACGGACATGAAGATCTTGAGCTGTGCCTGCGGTACTGGTTGATGGGATACGACGTTCTGGTGCAGCCCCAATCAGTGGTCTATCACGTATTTCGAGAGAGTCATCCCTACGAGATTCGGGCTCAGGAAGTCACCTACAACCGGCTGCGCCTGGCCATGCTTCATCTTTCCAATGAGCGGATCGACCGTGTTGTGGATTACTACAGCGACACACCCGGCTTTACCGAGACCATGGATTGCCTGCAGCGAAGTGACGTCATGAGCCGTCGTAATGAGTTGCAGGCCTTGCGATGCAGGGATGATGATTGGTTCTGGACACGCTTTGACTGCCCACTATAGCACGCCAAGGACGAAAACTGTAGAATGCCAGCGAAAGAGACTGCAAAGTCTATGAAAAAACTTGAGAAGATCAGTCAATGACGCAGCGCCCAGAGAAAGTCAGCATTGTCATTCCCGCTCACAACGAGGGTGAGAATCTGGTGGATACAATCCGTTGTGTCCTGGAGAACACGGCCTATCCGGACTTTCAAATCGTGGTTGTTGATGACGCCTCGACGGATGGCAGCGGCCACCGTCTTTCCAATGTCTTTGGCAGCGACGACCGAGTAGAAACTGTCAGAGCTGAAGGCGTTGGCGTGGCCAATGCACGCAATCTTGGTGCGGCGCGTGCCTCCGGGAATATTCTCGTGTTTCTTGACGGCCACTGCTTTACGCCGCCCCATTGGGTGTCGAAACTGGTTGAACCGCTGGCAGATATGCGCGTTGGCATGGTGGGCCCTGCATTTGCGATCATGCATCGCGGCAGTGACGTACGAGGCCTGGGCCTGATTTGGCGTGATGCGAGCCTGGAGCTCGAGTGGCTGGAGCAGCGTGAGGACAGGCCCTATCCCGTACCTCTCCAATGTGGAGCCTGCCAGGCCGTGCGCAAGGGAGATTTTGAGAGACTTGGGGGGTATGACACTGGCATGACACGCTGGGGAAGCGAAGACGAGGAGCTGTGCCTGCGCACCTGGCTGATGGGCTATGAAGTCATGGTTCAGCCCCAAGCAGTGGTCTATCACCTGTTCCGAAAGAGCCATCCCTACGCAGTCCAGAATCAAAAGATCATCTACAACCGCCTGCGCCTGGCTATGCTGCATTTTTCCGAGGAGCGGATTAACCGAGTTCTCAATTACTACAGCCATACGCCCGGCCTCAACCAGATTATGGATTGGCTGCAGGAAAGCGACGTGACGAATCGTCGTGATGAATTGCGGGAATTGCGCTGCAGGGATGATGACTGGTTCTGCACAAGATTTGACTGTCAAATATAGAGCTCAGTAGACGGAAGCTGAAAAATGCCAACCGGAGCCGATGGAGAACACGAGACCTGAACATGAGGGATATACCTTAACGCGACTTCTTTTAGGGCCTCATCCTGTTCCCGGATCTCACTTCTGTCAGCGCGGCAGCTCCGTCGTGATTCCCTTCTCAGCCGCTTCGATCTCGGCCCACGTTGGGGCGTGCCAGAGGTGGAACTTGCCTTCCGAACTGCGTGCTGCCAGCCATCGCCCGTCAGGAGAGAAGATCACAATCCTGAATTCCGAACCCTCTCCAGAAAGCGTCATGAGCTCACGCTGAGTTGCCACATTCCAGAGCTTGACGGCATCGCGATTTGTGCCGCCGCCGGTGGCTAAGGTGCGGCCGTCGGCCGAGAACGCCACACCGTGGGCGCCCTGCATGTGACCCTGGAAGTCCTTGATTGTTTGGAAAGATGACGGATCCCACATCGCCACTGTGCCGTATTGAGAGACCCCGGCAAGTCGGGAGCCATCACCGGAGAACGTAACCTGGGCCATAGTATCTGCGGGACCTGGCGTGGTTTCCAGGAGAGCTCCGGTCTGTGCGTTGAACCATCGCAGCTCACCCGGCGCGCCCATGGCCAGGAGGCGGCCATTCGGCGACACCGCCACCCACCCAGTGAGTTTCAGCGTAAAGGATTTCACATGTTCCCAAGTGGACGCTTCCCACCAGATTGCATTTCCTGCCTGATCGACAGAAAGCAAGCGCTTGCCATCGGACCGAAAGTAAAGCCCAATAATTGGTCCCGTGTGGCCATCCAACTCCTCCAGCAGCTTGCGCCCGGTGCAGGACCACACACGGACTTTTCCACTTAGACTTCCGCTGACCAACAGACTGCCGTCCGGTGAGTAGGCGACCAGCCAAACGTCGGTACCCAGCGCGTCGATCTGTGCAGTCTCTTCAAATGTGACCAGGTCGAATAGGCGGACGGTCCCTGCACTTGGGGCCGCCAATACACGGCCGTCCGGGGCAAAGGCAGGCCAGGAGGGTGTGTCCAACTCGATCAGTCTGGGCGTCTCCTCCTCCGACGCGGGCAGGGCAGGCCAAAAGGCCACAACGCCATCCTTGCAGGCACTCGCCAGTGTGTTGCCGTCCGGTGAAAGCGCCAGGCCATAGACTTCATGACTGCTGCCGCGGAGTGTGGCCACAAGCAAACGCTGCTCTACATTCCAGATCCGAATGGTCTGGTCGCCGCCAGCCGAATACAGGAGCAGACCATCTTTAGAGAAGACCAGTTCACATATCCAGGAGGTATGGCCTGGCAACTCACCAAGCCGTCTGCCGGAGGCCGCATCCCAAAGCCGGATCGACCCACCTGAATAGGCGCTGCCACTGGCAATCAGCGAACCATCGGGCGACCAGGCCACGGCGCTCAGGCCCTCTGAGTGGGCCTCCGGAATATTGACATCAATGTTTCGGCTGGCAAGGTCAACCACTTGAAGGCGATGATTGTTATCCCCGATGACCAGGGCCTCGCTGTTCGGCGAAAAGTCCAAGGTCCCACAGAACGACTTGAACCTCACACCGTCAATGGGACGACTGACGCTCCATTGGCCAGTCTCCCACACAGTGACCTCATGGACACTCTCCGAATAATGCATACAGGCCAGATGGCTGCCGTCAGGCGAAAACTTGAGGACCAGGGCTATACTGCCCTTGCCAAGGCGAAGGGGGGACATGGCAGGTTCCCAGCTGTCGGTGCGCCAGAGTCGGATTTCGCTTCCCGCGTCCGTGGCCAGCAGATCACCATTGGGTGAGAATGCCGCGAGGCTGCCCTGCTCCGATTGCAGGTTTTTGATTCGCTTGCCCCCAGCCACGTCCCAGACATCGATGAATTCCTGAACACTCCCGCCCACGGCGAGCACACTGCCGTCAGGCGAATACGCCACCGAGTAGGCCGAGGGTGGATAGCGGTACAATTCGCCGAGGGCGTCACTCTCGTGCTCTGGCCACATGTAGCGCCACTCCCAACCGCGAAGGTCAATCTCCCCGGGTTCCGGTCGGTGTGCATCCAACAGGCGCCGGGCACGGCCCGAGTCATTCATGGCCAGCGTCTGCTGCGCAAGGCTAATATCCGAGGCGTAGGCATGGCGCATGACGAGTTCCCTGGTCTTTAAATGAATGACCTGCTGAGCGATCACAATCACTCCGAGCATCAGGACCGCAGCGACGGCTCCAACCGCTGCGAACACAGCCCTGTTTCGCCGCACCAGTTTGCCGAACCGGTATAGCCTGCTGGGCGGTCGCGCCAGGATGGGCTCGTTGTGCAGATGATGCTCAAGGTCCATGGCCAACTCGCTGGCTGTCTCATACCGGCAAGTCCGCTCCTTCGCCAGGGCCTTCATCACAATCCAATCCAGATCGCCCCGGACTGTTTTCGCCAGAAGTTCCGGCGTGGAACCTCGCTGCTTGGCAATATCGGCCAGGGTATCGTCCCCCAGATCGATCAGCTTGCTCAGCTTTGTCGAAGGCTTGACAGGTGCCTCCTCACAGATGATGCGCTGCATCGCCAGATAGCCCGCTTTTAGGAGCTTTCCAGCATCCAGGGGCGTGGTCCCGGTCAACAACTCATAAAGCAGAATACCCAGCGAGTAAATATCGCTGCGCGTGTCAATATCCAGCTCACCAAATTCGGCCTGTTCGGGGCTCATATACTGCGGCGTGCCGATTATCTGGGCAAAACGCGTAAACAGGGTTTTTTCCGTCAATCGCTGGTTTGTGGCCTTGGCAATGCCGAAGTCAATCACTTTGGGAATGGGTGTGCCATCACGCTGCGTCACCATGATGTTGGAGGGCTTGATATCGCGATGGATGATGCCCTTCTGATGGGCGTGCTGCACGGCATTGCAGACCTGGATAAAAACACTGAGACGGTCCTTCGTACAGAGTTTGTTCTCGTCGCAGTACGCGGTGATGGAACTCCCCCTCACAAGCTCCATCACAAAATACGGTCGTCCCCCCTCTGTGGCACCGGCATCCAGGACCTTGGCAATGTTGGGATGTTCCATCAGGGCCAGGGCCTGGCGCTCGGCCTCGAAACGGGCAATCACCTGCTTGGTGTCCATACCCACCTTGATGATCTTCAAGGCCACCTTGCGGCGTATCGGTTTTTCCTGCTCGGCCATATAGACCACGGCCATACCGCCTTCACCAATCCTCTCCAGGAGCCTATAGGGGCCAATGATCGTGCCCGGACCCTCGCTCAAAGGCGAGTTATTTAAGGTGACACTGGTTTCAAAGACGGGTGAATCAAGAAAACCGCCTGCTTTGTCATGTGCCTTCAGCAATCCCTCGATAGCAGCACGTAACCCGGTATCATCTCCGCAGACCGAATCCAAATAGGCCGAGCGTTCCTGCTCAGTTCCCTTTTGAAGTGCCTGGTGAAAGATTCCCTCAATGCGTCTTGTTCTTTCATTTGCCATGATGGGCCTTCCCACGCCTGTTCGTAATACAGTGCGTCATCCAACTCAAAAACGTATCACAGAAAACAAAAAAAACGTCAAGACAAACAAACATGGAAGCAGGATGTGTCAGTCACCCCTGCTGATCTCCTGGAAAAGCCAGGAACGGGCATAGGACCAATAGCGGTTCGCTGTCGCTATAGAGATGCCGAGAATTTGGGCTGTCTGATCGATGCTGAAGCCCGCAAAATAACGAAGTTTGACAAGATGTGCCTTTTCCGGATCATCCGCTTCAAATTTGGCAAGCGCCTCGTCAAGGGCCAGCAGGTCAATATCTGGCTCATCAATAGTGATGACCGCTTCATCCAGAACCGATCTCTCTCGCTTGCCGCCCCGCTTCAATCGTTGTTTTCTTCGTGCATTCTCCACCAGAATCCTTCTCATGGCCTCTGCAGCAGCTTTGAAAAAATGCCCCCTGTTATTCCAATCTTGACCTGTCCCCTCAATGAGCCGAAGGTACGCTTCATGGACCAGGGCCGTCGCTTGGAGAGTCTGGCCGGGCGACTCATGCGAAAGCTTCTGGGCAGCCAGCACGCGCAGCTCCTCATAAACCAGGGGCAGCAATTCGTCCGTCGCCTTGGCGTCTCCCCCCTCAATGGCATTAAGAATACGCGTTATATCGGACATAATAAAACAGTGGCTAGTTGTTGGTCGCCAGTTGGGTGGGCAGCGCCCGCCGAACTCCATTGTGTGCTTAGTCGAAGGTGCAGACTGCAGTGTAACCCAAAAATTATGGAAAGTAAAGAGTCAGACGGGATGTTCGCTATCCATAGAATTGGCCGTCAGCAGGCCGCTCCGAGATAACGGCAAAGGTGTTAGCCCGCTTTCTTTTTCAATCCATAGGGATTGTGTGCGCCTGGATCGGCCTCGATCGGCCGGATGACGGTCATGGGTACTGTGTTGCCCGAAAACAGCAGCGCCTCGTCGTCCTTGGCCAGAGGCAGGTCATAGATGCCATCCGCGGAAGGCGCGATGACCATCCGTTTTCCATTGATCAGAATGGTCGCCTTGCCTGTCAGACCCGGCTGCACGCGGCAGGGTTCTCCGGCCAGACTCTTGATGCGCACCCAGGCGGTATGACCCTCCCTGCGCTCCGCGCTGACCAGGAAGGCCCCTTCTGCCCGGAGATCGTGAAAGACTGCCTCGTCCCAGGATGTGGGCATGGCAGGAAAGACCGCGATTTTACGGCCCCAGCTCTGGAGCAGCATATCCTGAAGGGATCGGTTCAGGACAATCGAGCACTCAATGACCGGCGATCCCTCGATGTACATGGTGTTGGGGCGCACAAAGCGTGCATCTGCCATGTGCCCGTGGATCTGGGTGAGGGCATTGTCCCCGTCGCCCAGCGTGGCGTAGAGTGACGCGGCGGCTGCACGCGACCAACCGTTGATGCCGCGGCTGTTGTCCACAGTGAGCCAGTGGAGGACCGACTTGTTGAGAAGCGCCCGGTCTTCAGGCTGATCTCCGGTCATGATGTGGAGCGGATGCACCATGAGAATGTGCGACCAGTGTCGATGTGATTTGGTAATGGATATGGTTGCCCCGAGGCGTAATCCATTGTCATCCACAGGATAGGGCACCAGATCGTTGAGTGTCTGCGTCCAGGTCGGGATCAGCGGGTCCTGCAGATCATACCGTGCATTGAGGTCAATGAGGGTCTGACATCCCCAGCGGAGCAGTGAAAGATTGTAGTTGTTGTCTGCATCGTCACCATATTCAGGCGAATGCAGAATCGGTAAATGGAGTTTCCCATCAGCCCTTGTTTTCAGGAGCTTGAGATAGAGATTGATGCTGTCCCGGAGCAGGGGGTAAAAGGCATGGGTGGATTGATCGGTCACCATGCTGTGATCCATGGAATACCGGTAATGGAGATAATAGTTGTGCAGAGCCCAGGTGAAATCCCCGGGATTGATATAACTGTCCGGGGCGCAGGAACCATCCCCGCGAAGCCCCTCGTAATCGGTGGTATGAGAGACCGTGGCACACCCATCAAATCCCCAGATGGCCTTGGCATTCTTGTAGAAATTGGCGCGTTTGGCATCCATGAAATTCGTAAAGGATTCGCCCAGCTCGAGCCGGTTTCCCGTATACACGGGCAGGTACAGGGTCTCGATATTGAGATTCCACCAGATCCGCGGCCAACTGGTGCTGCGATACCAGGGACCGAGCAGATCCACGGGCACCAGATGCGGTCTGGACGCAGACGCCAGCTTGTAGAACTGGATCCAGTAGAAGCTCTCCAGCTTGGGATCCGGAACCGAGACCATGCTCTTGGGGTAGAAGTCATGCCACCAAGCGCGGTGTGACTCGAGCAGCGCTGTGAAATCAGTGCTGACGGCCTTTTCAACGGTACGGACTGCCTGGTCACGTGCCGTATGGCCCGGGAAGGAATCGGCAATACTGAGAATAATCCGACGTCCCTCATCGATCGGCAAGGCTGTCCAGGCCGTGGCAAACTCGCCGCCTGCAAATCGTGGTTGTGTGCAGGTCGCCATGGGGGCCATGACGTCACTCACGGCCGGCGGATTGGGAGGATCGTTGAACTGTTTTGCATTGCGTGCATCCTGGCACAGGTGGGCATTCCAGGAGAAGGCGGCTTCCCGTTCATCGCCAGTGGCATGGACATCGATGAAGAGAACCATGTCTTTGGTGTGGATCAAGGATCTAAACGTGATGCGTCCCCTGTCCGTCGTGATCGTGCCCCGAACCTCGGCATGCCAGAGATCCAGATGCAGGGTGCCGTCCTGGATCTTGCCCACGGTGGTCAGGACCAGTCCGCCTATGGGAAGCCGGGCATTGTCACGACGGTGCTCCGTGACATCGGACCGTCCCATCTCCCAGCGCACACGCATGGGGCCATCCTGATAGATCGTCGATCCCAGCATACCATTGCCTGAAAAAGCACCCTCGTCAAAATGAGTGGGCAGGGTCTCCCAGATCAGATCCTGTCTGGCCATAAACGCCGGCCAGTCCACCTGTACGGACACAGGGGACTGTGCTGCAGAACCGGTGATACAAAAAGTGCCCATGACCAGGGTGACGATGCTGAACATGTCTCTCAACAGATATGGGTTTGGCTTCATGGATGGATTCCTATTTTCTTTGGGCCACGGCATCCAGGTTCAGGATGAAGAAATCGGCACTGCCGGGCGGAGGCGTGGTCCAGCCGGTCAGATAGGCCAGATCTCCTTCCAGCCTCATCTCCAGGTGGACCGTGGTCTCATTGGCGGTTTCGCCTTTGAATCTGAGGGTGTCGTTACAGTCAACGACCCCTGTCATGTGGATCAGGTTCAACGCCGTGTTCACGTCCATGACACGGTCAGGCACGTCCCGGTCCACGGCACTGGCGTCCACCTGCAGGAATGAAACCGAACCATCAGACTCGATATCGAGGACAAACTGTCCATGGATGATATGCGTCCACAAAACACCGGCAAATCCCCCGGTTTGAATCAGTGTGCTCTGATCGGAGAGGAATTCATATGGGTGTGTCCCTGACACAAGATCTGAAACAGTCTTGCTGGCCTCAACCGTACTGCCATAGGCACCCATGTTCACTCTGCAGCCGTTGGGAAACGGTTCCAGGGCCACAGAGCTGTTGGGATCGCCGGCATCGATACAGGGGCTGGTGACTGCGTCGACCACCCAGCTTGCACTGACAGAATCCCAGCGTCCATTTTCTGATTTGAGATGGTAGTCACCCTCTATCCAAAGGGCGTTGGGATCGTTCGGCTCGGCCGGTGTGTTCGGATCATGGATCAGGGCCCAGCAACCCGGCTCGGCAAACAGGGGATCCATGCTGATATTGCCCTGGCCGGGATAACGGTCCTGGATGTCACTGTATGACAGGTCGACCGATCCGTCCTCTACCAGAGATATTTCGTTGGCATCATCCCAGAGGATACAGTTTTTCAGGACGGCAACACTGGCCTGCCCCATGTACAGGGCAGCGCCGTCTGGGGCATGGTTCCCATGGAAGGTGCAGTGAGTCAACTGGGCATGGACCCTGTAGCGGCCTGCCAGACCTGCCCCGTATTCAGCCTCGTTGTTTTCGAACAGGCAGTTTGTGACCGCAAGGTCACTCTGCACCACAGACAGCCCGCCTCC
>JAIPFM010000160.1 GCA_021736645.1 Phycisphaerae bacterium
CACACACAGTCGCCAATCGGCCTGGGTGTGGACTTTGGCCCTGACTCCATAACGCTCAAGAACACAAGTTAATTAAGCCCCCCTTAATTAATGCCACGAAGAATGAGCCGCAGCCGGATGCTGCGGCTCATTCTCATTTGATGCAATCGTCGCCTTTTTCAGTTATAATGCTCCACCATAGGAATCACTTAATAAATGAGGTGTGACATGAAAACACTGACTCAAGAAATCTGGATGGATGTGCCTCGGCGGCGGCAAATTATATCGATTCAAGGACAAATCGAACAGTTGGTTGAAAAGAGCGGCGTCACGGACGGACTCATATTGATTAATGCCATGCACATCACAGCGTCGGTGTTCATCAATGACAACGAATCCGGTCTGCATGAGGACTATGATGTATGGTTGGAAAAACTGGCCCCGGAAAAGCCTCACAGTCAATATCGTCACAATGGATATGAAGACAATGCCGATGCCCACATGAAACGTCAAGTCATGGGCAGAGAGGTCGTGGTCGCCATTACTGAGGGCAAGCTGCACCTGGGGCCGTGGGAGCACATCTTTTATTATGAATTCGACGGCAAACGCAGGAAGCGTCTCCTGGTCAAGATCATCGGCGAATAGCCCGGCCTACTGCCGCCTGAACACCAAAGACTGAAAACCACAGGGCTTCCAGAAGAAGTCCTGTCATCAGTCCAGGAGAATTTCGTCGGACTTGTGCTTGACCAACCTATCCACCTGCTCCACATACTCTTTGGTCAAATCGTCGATCTTCTTTTTTCCAGCCTTGAGATCATCTTCTGTAATGATGCTGTCTTTTTCCTCTTTCTCAAGGTGCTTGTTGGCATCGCGTCTGACATTTCTCACACTGATCTTGGCATTTTCACCGGTCTGTTTGGCCTGATGCACGAGCTGCTGACGACGCTCCTCGCTCAACGGCGGAATATTCAGACGAATGAACTTGCCTTCAATGATCGGGGCAATACTGAGATCGCTGCTCTTGATGGCCTTCTCAATCGCCTGCAACGCACCTGCATCAAAAGGCTTGATCATGATACTGTCAGCCTGCGGTGTGGCCAGAGCCGCCAGCTGTTTGAGAGGCGTGGGTGTCCCGTAATAGTCGACACGAATATTGTCCACCAGGGCGGTGGAGGCTCTGCCCGTGCGATATCCCTTGAGTTCGCCCTGCAACACAGTGATGGCCTTTTCCATTTTCGATTTGCTATCAGACGTAATCTCATCCACAGACATAACAACTCCTCTTTCTTATTCCAAACCTATCAGCCATACAGAACCAACAACCACCAAATACTTAAAACCTAACACTCAAAACTGAAAACCAATGACTTATTTGATCAATGTACCCACACGTTCACCGCAAATGGCGCTCGCCATGTTGCCTTGCCCAAATATATTCAACACGATTACAGGCACGTGATTCTCTCGACACAGGCTAATGGCTGCATGATCCATGACCTTTAGATTCTTCTGGAGCACGTCCTCATAGGAGAGGGTTTCAAATAACCTGGCATCCGGGTTCTTTATGGGATCACTGTCATACACCCCGTCCACCTTGGTCGCCTTCACCAGCAGATCCACGTCCAACTCAGAGGCACGCAGGGCCGCACAGGTATCCGTGGTAAAGAAAGGATTCCCGGTGCCGCCGGCGAGAATCACAACACGGCCGCGTTCAAGATGCCGAATGGCCCTGCGTCGAATGAATCCCTCGCAGATCGCAGGCACTTCAATGGCGCTGAGTACACGCGTGGGTTGTCCCATCTTCTCCAGGGTTTCCTGCAGGGCGCAGGCATTGATGATGGTGGCCAGCATGCCCATATAGTCTGCGGTGTTTCTCGGGATCCGACTTGCTTTTGAAAAGGCTTCACCACGCAGTATATTGCCGGCGCCCACAACGAGACAAACCTGTGGCCCAAGTGTGCAGATTTCCATCACACGCTGGGCCACAGATTCCAAAGCAGCCCCATCAATGCCGGAACCGCCGCGTACACACAGGCTTTCGCCTGACAACTTCAATAAAATACGTTTGTAAAGACACTTGGCCATCGATCCCTCATTTTAAGAAACTTGAACTGACTATTTCTTACAATATCCTCATCCATGGCCTTGCCACAGATAGCCATCAATTCAACAACGACTACTGGCCGACTTCAAACCTGACAAACTGAACCAGCTTGGCCTCACCGCCAGCCTGCTTGGCAGCCTCAGACAGGACCTGCTCAACGGTCTTCTTGTCATCCTTGACAAAGGGCTGCTGAAGCAGACAGTTGTCTGCATAAAACCGACCCATCTTCCCATCCACAATCTTGTCGATGATCTCAGCAGGCTTATTCTTGACCTGCTCCGCATAGATGTCGCGTTCCTTGGCCACCACCCCGGGATCAATACCGCTCTTGTCCAGGGCCAGAGGCTTGACCGCCGAAATGTGCATGCAAATGTCACTGGCCGTAGCCTTCACGCATTCAGCAGCAGCCACACTGTCGTTGCTGGTCTCGATCCGGACCATGGCCCCAACCTTGCCGTTGAAGTGGATGTAGGTGCAGATCAAACCAGCGCCCTCCACCTTGAACCTGGCGAAATTGCCCACTTCGGTCTTTTCACCGGTCTGGCTGACAAGATCAGTGATCATTTCCTGCAGGGACTTTCCATCCAGCGTGGTGGCCAGAAGGGCATCAATGCCTTCTGATGCGTCACACGCCATAGCATAGTCTGCCACTCTGTTGGCAGCGGCCACAAAACCCTCGCTTTTGGCCACAAAGTCTGTTTCGCAACAGAGTGTTGCCATGGCCACGGTCTTGCCATCTTCTGAGGCCTTACAGACTGCAATACCTTCAGAGGCTTCACGCTCAGAGCGCTTGGCCAAGGTAGCCAATCCCTTTTTGCGAAGCAGCTCCATCGCCTTGTCCACATCACCATCAGTTTCAGCCAAAGCCTTTTTACAATCCATCATGCCTTGCCCGCTCATATTGCGAAGCTTCATCACGGATGCCGCTGTTATCTCGGCCATATCTATAAACTCCTAATCTGTATTCAAGTCATTCAAAATGGTTGTACACTCTGCCCGGTCATACTGCCCAATGTAAAGCAAGCACTACGAAACCTTCTGTTCGTCGGACTCCGGTTCAGGCACCACATCAGAAGCGGGTGCATCAGGTTCAACGGTTGTATCAGAAGCCGGCGCATCCTGCACAGGCACGTCAGCAGAGGCCTGTGTTTCCTGTACAGTCGCCTCATCAGAGGCCGGCGTATCCGATGGAGCATCCTCTTCGTCAGACACCATCGCGTCAACAGCCGCCAGGGTATCATCACCATCGGCTCTTGCCAGAACACGACGTGAACGACCACGCTTTGCAGTGCCGGCCGCACCAGAGACATCTGGCTTCAAGGACATCATGGTCTTGCCCACAGACACCGCATCGGCGAGTTCGGACAGGATCAGATCAATGGCCTTGATGGAATCGTCATTGGCGGGAATCGCCACATCCACAGTATCCGGATCGGAATCAGTATCTAAAACCCCAATGGTCGGAATACCCAGACGCTTCGCTTCACGCAGGGCCAGGTACTCCTTTTTGGCGTCCACCACCACCACACAGCCTGGCAAGCGGGACATGCGACGCACACCGTCGAGGTTGGTAAAAATCTTGCGCATCTCACGCTTGAGGCGTGAGGCCTGCTTTTTACTCTCTTTCTCCAGGGTACCGGTCTTTTCCATGGCTTCCAACTGTTCCAGACGCTGGAGCCTTGACCGGACGGTCCTGAAGTTGGTCAGCATACCGCCCAACCAACGCTGAGAAATAAAGTGCATCTGGCATTTGGCGGCCGCCCCTTCGACTGCCTTTTGCGCCTGGCGTTTGGTGCCCACAAAAACGACATCACTACCAGACGATACCAGTTCTGCGAGCAACTTCTTGGCGATTAGAACGCCCCTCAACGTTTGTTTCACGTCGATAATGTGAATGTTGCCACGCTTTCCAAAAATATACGGAGCCATTTTAGGGTTCCAACGGTTTGCCCCATGTCCAAAATGTACTCCTGCGTTAACAAGTTCCCGTGCTAGCTCTTTGGCCACGAAATAACCTCCAAACAATTTTGAGTGATACTGGTTTTAAGCGCATACAATACGCGAAACTATAAAGTATTAATAAGGTTAAGGCTTTATGTCAAGGGTTTTTAGGCGCGTACAGTCAAAATTGTCTTTCTGAGGAATCGCTTCACCCTTTTTCCCAAAATGCCTAAAACCCCTCCGCGTGGGCATTAGCCTCAGAAAAGAAGCGCAGAAGACGTCATTGTGCCGCTGAGTCGCCTGTCATGATAGGGACGGTCAGAGAATCGCTCTCAGAACCAGAGACTGATGATCAGGTTGGGTTCTGTTTTCTTTGCCTGGACATCACCCACAGTCACATTGGTCTGCTTGATGGCCACACTGGGATTTGCCTTGAGCCAATCCGAAATCTGTTCATCAAGAAAGTCCAGGGCACCCGGGTGAAGCTTGGTGTAGAAGGTTTTTACGCCGGTAATACGGCGGGAAGCACCATTAACGGCCTGAGCCACCTTTTTCACCACAGCCCCTGCCTGAGCGGACGCCGGTCTTTGAACCGGCCGGGGCGCAGGCGCCTGGGTGGGCGTCGGCCTGGCTGCAGCTTGAGGCGCGGGCGAGCCATTGGCACCGAGAGTCAGGGGTTTGCGAGAGACGGACGGTGTTGAGGCTGGGGGATCACTGTCATCAAAGGGAATGGTCATGCTCTCCTTGCTTGGCGCTGGTATTTTGCCGTCAAAGTTTTCCAAATCAAAATTGTCCATGCTCTACCTCCTTCAAATTAAGTAGAAACAGCCAAAAAAAACGGGCTGATCATTCAGCCCGTTTACTCTCAACCTTTATCGAGGTTCTATGCTCCTGCCTGAGGACTGACCAGGCGGCGTAGACTCGGTCTTCGGAGAATCCACTTCAAGCTGCGACAATGTCTTTGGCTCTGTCTGAGAGGGCTCATTCGGCTCAGAAGCTATGGGCAAAGAAGCAGCCTCAGATTCCGATTCTTCGTCCGATGGTTCGGCCGATTCCTTTTTACCACCTATGAAATCGCCCACAGATCCAATGAAAGCCTCATGAAATTCCTCCGGCGCCACTGGAGCTTCATGCTTCTTTTGAAGAAACTTCACCATGTCTTTATTGGGCACACCATAGTTCGAAATGGTGGGCGTAATGATAAAAAGAATCTCCTTGGCCCTTTCTTCAAAATCCTTACTGGAGAATAGGATACCAATAATAGGCAGATCCTTCAAGAACGGAACACCCCGAACCACAGAACGTTTTTCAACTTTTCGCAATCCACCAATGATCATACTCTGACCCTGACGGATTCGGTTTTCTCCATTTTGGATCATGCGCTCCGTGATAATCGGGATCTGCACCACGCCTTCAGGCGTACTCTTGGACCCGATGGTAATCCTTGTTTCCAGGCCAATATACCCGTCTGCGTACACATGAGGCGTGATTTCCAGGGAATCAGTGACCCATTGATACTCCGTAATATTGTAGGGCGTTTCGTTGCGTGTGCTCACTTCCTTGAGCATGGGCACATTATCTCTGGCCTGGATCATGGCCTTTTGCCCATTGACCACCTCGACAGAGGGATTCAAAAGGATTTTTAAATATCCCCTGGAGACCAGCACGTCCACCAGGGCATTGAATTCATGGCCGGGTACACCCAAACCTTCTGAGTAGCCGACTTTCAGGCCCAGCTTATTGCGAGTCGGTTCCCGCAAGGAAGCCCCTGGAAACGCGGGTAAATATTCGCCGGCATTGTCCGGGTCTGGTTTGCCCCTCAAATTGAAGCTACCCAGCAAGTTGTCGATCTTGATCGAGGTTTCCCAGTCCATGGTCACATCGGAATACAATTCAGACACCATGCAGTCAATGCGAACCTGGATGGGAGGCACGTCCACACGCGCAAGGAATTCCAGCGCCATCAGGGCTTCATCCTTGGATGTGCATTCAATAATAAGCTGATTGATGGCCGAACTAATGGTGACCTTGTAGCTCAACTGCTCCTTGATAATGCTGGATAGATCGTCCACAGCGTGGTATTTGGAGAAGTAAAACAGCTTGATGCCATTGTCGGTTTCCAGTATTTCCGGCGGCTTGGTATAGATCTCAGGCACCTGAATATTGGGATCAGGCACAGTTTCAATGCGGCTCAAATCCTGGATAATGCTCCGCGATTGAAGTTCTGTGCTTTTTTGATCAAAAAAATCACCGCAACCTCCCACAACCAGGGCGCACAACAACCCCACCCAAACCAGACGTGAGGTCAAAACGCGAAATGCTATTGTCATGAATCCACCAGTAAACTTATAAAGATATCCATACCCGAGAAAATGGGAAAGTTCCAGTCCAACCAGAAAAGCCACCACCTTTGTCATTATAAGGCATCGGCAAACCGGGTCAAGTTCCATAAATTAATGAATCATTTGGATATTATTGTCACGTGTGATATGGTTTCAACACAGTTTTGAGTGTTCGGTTTTTAGTTTTCAGTCATTGGAGCCATGTGTAAAGTCTATGAGTAAAAAGAAGAGACGGACAATTAGCGTTGGCTTTGTGGCCCTCGGTTGCCCGAAGAATACGGTGGATAGCGAACGCATGCTTGCGCACATTGTGGAGGCAGGCATGTTGATTAGTGAAGACCCGGATCGGGCCGATGCCGTGGTCATCAATACCTGCGGCTTTATTGCGCCGGCCAAGGCGGAGTCCATTGATGTCATTCGACACGCACTGGACTGCAAACGTCGCGGTAAGATACGCAGGGTCCTTGTGGCAGGATGTCTGTCTCAACGCATGGGAGATGCCCTGCTCCAGGAAGTCCCTGGAATTGACGCTGTGATCGGGCTTGAACATCGAGACCGGATTGCCCAGATCATTCTTCAATCGCTCAAGCAGGATCGCCCGGAAGTATTCCTGGAACCCCAACTGACTCAAAAGGCCCATGCTGTCAGCCAGGACAATGCACGTCTGCTCATCGGGCCGGCACACAGGGCCTACCTCCGCATCAGCGAGGGCTGTGATCACAAATGCTCATTTTGTACGATACCGGCCATTCGCGGCCCGTTCAGGAGCAAACCGGAGGATCAGGTCATCCAGGAGGCCCGCGAACTGGTCCGCGCCGGTGTCAAGGAACTCAATGTAGTGGCCCAGGACACCACCAGCTACGAACGTGACCTCAAGGTCAAAGACGGCCTGGCCAGTCTGCTGGGCCGCCTTAACAGTATTGAAAACCTGCCTTGGATCCGTTTGATGTATCTGTACCCCACGGGCGTCAGCGACCATCTCATTGATACACTGGCCCGCAGCGAACGAATCCTGAAGTACCTGGACATCCCCATCCAGCATGCCAATGACCACATTCTCAAGGCCATGCGCAGGCCGGACAAACAGAGTCACCTGCGGTCATTGATTGAGCGACTGAGACAGGCGATGCCCGAGATGGTCCTTCGCACCACAGTCATTGTGGGCTTTCCCGGTGAAACCGACGAGGCATTCCAGGACCTTCTTTCATTTATTGAGTGGGCCCGGTTCGATGCCCTGGGCTGTTTCCCGTATTTCCAGGAACCCGGGACTGAAGCGGCCTCACTGCCTGACCAAATCGAGGAATCCGTCAAGCAGCAGCGCGTGGAACAGCTCATGCTGGCTCAGCAGACCATGGCCTTTGCCAAGAACGAGCAGCGTGTGGGACACACCGTGACCTGCCTGGTGGACGCCATTGAGCCGGATGGCACTGGCGTGGCCCGCTATTATGGTCAGGCACCGGAGATCGACAGTGTCTGTCTGATCGCGGACTGCAAGGCCAGGCCAGGTGACTTTCTGGAGGTCAGGATCACTGGCACACAGGACTATGACCTCCTGTGTGACTCTTTGTGACCAAAATTAGAGTTGAACACCTTGGTTTGCGACTGTAAACTGCGTCATTATGATTCGATTTATTCCTAATATATTGACAGTGGCGCGTTTGTTTTTGAGCATCATCTTTCTCTGGATGGTCCTGTACAGCCCCAAGGCCGAACGCGTCACAACCCTGCTTGATGGCGCATTTGTCCTGTTCCTTGTGGCAGCCCTCACGGATGTGATTGACGGTCATCTGGCACGCCGCTTCAATGTCACCAGCAAATTTGGCCGCATAGTGGACCCCCTGGCAGACAAGGTTCTTGTCTGCGGCGCATTTATCTGCTTTGCCTGGATTGGACAGCCCAGACTGTTTGGCCTATCTGACACGGTTTTGCACGTCATACACTGGACTGTGGCCGGGATCTTGGTTCTGAGAGAGGCCTACGTGACCATTATCCGGCAATGGGCGGAATCCAGGGGCCTGAATTTTGCAGCCACCCGATCCGGCAAGATCAAGATGCTGCTCCAGTCCATTGCCATTGGCACCGTCCTGGTCAAGATGGCCCATGTCCCGAACCAGACATGGGGTTATTGGGTGACCAGTATCGTCTTCTTCCTCATGGTTGCAGCCACGATTTTCTCCGGCATTCGGGCAGGGCAACGCCTGTCCCATGCCCAGCCCAAGACGATAGAGGAATTGAAGGCCTCCCCTTAATTCTCCACAGAACACGCGTTCCAGTATCATAAACTGCAATCCTGTTGTGAAAACCAACACATTAACTTTTTAAGTTGACCTGAACGCGGATCAAGCTAAACTGGTGCGATTAAAAATATTGGAAGATTGTACGCATAAAAAGAAAGTAAAGGAGGCAACCGGTGCCCTACAATTGTGTGGTCTTAGTGAAGCAAGTCCCGGATACCAAGCAGATTTCCGGCAAGGTGATGAAGGATGACGGCACGGTCAACCGCGCTGCCCTACCTGCCATTTTTAACCCAGAGGACCTCAACGCCCTGGAACTGGCCCTGCAGATCAAGGACAAATTCGGCGGCACAGTCACGGCCGTGACCATGGGCCTGCCCACAGCCGCAGAGGTATTGCGGCAATCCCTGTTTCGCGGTGCGGACGATGCTGTGCTGATTACAGATCGCCGCTGTGCTGCCAGCGATACCCTGGCCACCAGTTATATTCTGAGCTGTGCTGTCAAGACACTGAAATACGACATCGTGCTGTGCGGCAGACAGGCCATTGACGGTGACACCGCTCAGGTGGGTCCTCAACTGGCTGAAAAACTGGGCATTCCCCAGATCAGCTATGTGGAAAATCTCAGTGATCTCAAAGACAACAGGCTGACTGTGCGTCGGAGTATTGGCAATGGCCACCAGATTGTGCGCTGCAAGCTGCCTGTCCTTTTGACTGTGCTGGATACGGCCAATGAACCCCGTGTCAATGCAGCCAAACATATGATGAAACACAAAAAGGCCCTGACACCCATAGAGATCCAGCAAAAGGCCAGGGCTGAGCTGCCTGATGCAGACGAAGCAGCGGTGGCTGCCAAGGCCCAGGAAATAACGGAGAGTCTGAGCAAGACCCACTCTGTGGTCAAGCAGTGGAACCTGGATGACATCAAAGCAGACCTGACCTGGTGCGGCGTGAGCGGTTCACCCACCAAAGTCAATCGCATCCAGAGCGTGGTCCTGGCTGCCAAGGAAATCAGAGACGTGGAGCCCACTGAACAGGGCATCACAGACCTGATTCATGAACTGATTCAAGACAATACTATTGCGTAGAGCAGTGAGGCTGACATAATGATCAAAGTCAATCGAAATGGAGAGGTCTGGGTCTTTGCCGAACAACATGCGGGCCAGATGGAAGACACCCCTCTGGAACTGATGGGAAGGGCTCGCACCCTGGCAGATACCTTAAAGGTGCCAGTGGGCGCGGTGTTATTGGGACACAACATTGATGGGCTGGCTCAAAAGATGATCCAGTTCGGTGCGGACAAGGTGTACCTGGTGGAAGATGCAGGCCTGAAGGACTATCAGGCCACCAGCTATGCCAAGGTCGTGTGTCATCTGATCGAAAAATTCGAACCCCAGATCGTGCTCTACGGCGCCACAGTCACGGGCCGCGACCTGGCCCCCCGTATTGCCAGCACCATGAAGGCCGGCCTGACAGCCGACTGTACGGACCTTCGAATCGGTGAGCACAAGGTGACCAAGACCGGGGAACTGCATGAAAATCTCCTGCTCCAGATTCGCCCGGCCTTTGGCGGCAACATCATTGCCACGATCATCAACTACGAACGCTGGCCCCAGATGGCCACGGTGCGTGAGGGGGTGATGGTCATGCCTCAACCGCATACCACACGTGTGGGAGAAGTGATCCATGAAAAGGCCAATCTCACACCTGAAGATTTGCCCCTTGAAATCCTTGAAGAATTCAAGACTGAACGCAAGGTCAACCTCAAGGCAGCCAACATTATTGTGGCTGGGGGGGCCGGCGTAGGCAGTCGCGACAACTTCAAAAATATCTGGAACCTGGCCAACTGTCTGGGTGGGGCCGTGGGTGCCACGCGCGCCGCCATAGACCTGGGCTATATCGACCACGACCATCAGATCGGTCAGACCGGTACCACCGTGCGTCCCAAGCTCTATATTGCGGCAGGTATCAGTGGGGCCATCCAGCACCAGGCCGGTATGGATGAGAGCCAGAAGATCATTGCCATCAACACTGACCCCGAGGCACCGATTTTCTGCTATGCCCACTACAAAATCGTGGGTGACCTGAACATGGTCATACCCATGATGGTCAAGGCCATCCGGGAAAAAATCTAGATCAGGGACTCGAATTCAGGGATTAGGTGCTAGCAACCCAAAAACTCAAAACTGGAATCAACTATGGCAAATTTCTACTCAGACAACTACGATATTCAATTCCTCCTCAAGCATATGGACATCGGCAGACTCGCCGAACTCAATGAGGAAGGATTCAAATTCGCGAAGGACTTCGATTATGCCCCTGCCACACCCCAGGAAGCGGTGGACAACTACGCCATGGTCCTGAATGCCATGGGCGAACTCTGCGGCGATTTTATTGCCCCACGGGCCGAAGCCGTGGATCGGACAGGCAACATCCTCAATGAAGACGGCTCGGTCACACGGCCTCAGGGCGTGGTCGAGTCCATGGAAAAACTGTCGCAGGCCGAAGTCATGGGTATCACACTGCCCCACCGGTTCGGCGGCCTGAACTTCCCCAATACCATCTATTCAATGACCATTGAAATCGTGTCCAGGGCAGATGCGTCCCTCATGAACCTGTTTGGACTCCAGGGCATTGCTGAAACCATCAACTTTTTTGCCTCAGAAGAGATCAAACAGGAATACCTGCACGATTTTGCCGACGGCAAGGTCACAGGTGCCATGGTCCTCACGGAACCGGACGCCGGCTCGGACCTCCAGGCCTGCAAACTCCGGGCGTATCAGGACGACAAAGAAAACTGGTATCTCCACGGGGTCAAGCGGTTCATTACCAACGGCTGCGGCGAAGTGCTGCTGGTGCTCTCGCGCAGCGAACCGGACCGCAAAGGCGGCCTGGGCCTGAGCCTGTTTGTGTGCGAACCCGGTCCCAAGGTCCACATCAGACGCCTGGAAGACAAACTCGGTATCCACGGCTCCCCCACCTGCGAAATCTTTTTTGATCACACCCCCTGCCGCCTCATCGGTGAGCGTAAGCGGGGCCTGGCCCCCTATGTGGCCAGTCTCATGAACGGTGCACGCATCGGCATCGCAGGCCAGTCACTCGGTATTTCCGAAGCAGCGTACCAGGTGGCACGGGACTATGCGGCCAGCAGAAAACAATTCGGTGTGGCCATTGAAAAGCTGCCTGCTGTGCGTGACATGCTCATCAATATGAAGATCGACATTGAAGCCAGTCGCGCCCTGCTGTATGAAACCGGCCGGGTCGTGGACATGGAACTGGGCCTCACAAAATTAATGGATAATCCACCCGAGGACAAAGCCGAGGCCAAGGCCCTCAAGGCCGAGACTCGCAAGTACAAACGCCTGGCCAGTCTGCTCACTCCCATGAGCAAATACTACTGCTCCGAGGTCTGCAATGCGGTGACCTATGACGGTATTCAGGTGCTTGGCGGAAGCGGTTTCATGCGTGACTATGCCAGTGAACGCTTTGCGCGTGATGCACGCATCACCACGATCTATGAAGGTACCAGCCAGTTACAGGTGGTGGCTGCGGTTCGCGGCGTGTGCAACGGGACTGCGGAAAAGTACCTCGCAGACCTGGCGGCGCGGGCCTACGACCCCGCACTCGAAAACGAGCTCAAGCTCCTGTCCCAGGGCACCGCGAAAATGCTGGAAGCCATGGCCTACATCAAGGAGATCAATGAAAAGTATATGGACCTCTACGGCAGGCAACTGGTAGACATTGCCATCGACTTGATCATCGGGTACCTCTTCTGTGACCAGGCCAGCACCCAGGTGGACATGCAGGTTCCCGTCTCCGGTGACACCGGCCACGCAGACGGCAAGACCGTGTCCATGAAGTCACGCAAGGCCAAGGTTGCCAAGCGATTCATTACGCGCAATGCCGCCAAGATCAAGGCCCTGACCGAAGAAATCTGTGCAGGCGACCAATCCACATTCAGTGAATACGAATGCCTGGTCGGCCCGATTGTACCCCAGTAAGCAACACCACAGTCTTCACAGCCCACCCCCTGAACGGGGTGGGCTTTTTTTACACGCTCACTTTTTAGGTGGACAGACGCATGGTAAAAGCAGTGATCTTTGATTTCGACGGCGTGATCGCAGACTCTGAAATCCTCCACTTCCGCGCCTTTAACGAAATCCTGGCGCAGTTCGACTTCCAGATCGACAAATCGGACTACTATCTGAAGTATCTCGGCCTCACCGACAAAGACTGCTACAAGACCCTGATTCAGGAGGGTCACCTGCCTGTCACGGAAGACAGAGTCCCGGACCTCGTGGCCCAAAAGAAGGTGATTTATAAGCAACTGGCCCAGTCCGATGGCCACATCATTGACGGTGTCCGTCCCTT
>JAIPFM010000161.1 GCA_021736645.1 Phycisphaerae bacterium
TTCATGTCAGCAGACATGGCCCAACCCACTGCCAGGTTGTCTCCGCCGCCGCCTTCTTTGTACAGGGCCTCGATGTAGTAGGCCTGACCTGCGACCAGCGAGATCGGGGCTGACTGCTCGGCGCCGTTTGACCAGGCTCTGGGGCCGGCCCAACTGTCCTCAAGCGCGATCAGTTGAGCATCAGCCACACTGTCGGTGGTGCTCAACCACAGTTCACCGGCATCGTCCGTGGCAATCCAGAACGTGTAGTCGCCTGTGGTGTCCGGTGTGAGCCAGCCGTACACGCGACCGCCGAAGTTGTCGGCGATGTTCGTGGGTGTCTCGAAGAGAGTCAGTTCATCGTCCCACGACGGATTGTCCGGAAAGGCGGCATTGCCGGTCAGGTCGGTAATGGCGGTTCCGCCAATACCCTCCCAGACCTCGTACCTGATCGTGCCAGTGCCCTGGCCCAGGCATGTCAGTGCCATGCACAGAACACACCCAACTGCAACTAATTTTCTACTCAACATATTACTCACCCTTCAAATAAATAATAATGTCAACTCAAGGACTTAACACGCCTGACCCACTGCCAGAAGCTGTCCAAGAAACTTCCAATTGCATAAAATGCGACTCCAAATGAGTCGGATCTGTCAGATTGTGGTGCCAGTTCACCACCCTACACGTGCGCACATCCCCGGCTCCGCCTGCTTGCAGAAATGCCTTGCAATTTATAAAGACCCCTTGCCCAGGCTCAGACATTTCTCAGTACAGAGCACTCCCTGCGCTATAGCATATAAGCGATTATTAACCTAACGAAATGAACTGTCCACCATGAGAAAAATAACATCCTCCTTCTTCATCGAAACTCCTCGTTGTCCGCGCCCTGTTTGCACTGAAACGACTCCCCTGCGCACAAGGGCAGAATCGACTTAATAGACCAATAACCATTATACTGTGACGATTTGACCACACAAGAAAATTATGTTTTTCTGGTCAATTCCTGGCCAAGTGATCGATGATCCCACACCCGGATGCAGGGTGTCCGGAGGCCGTGTTGTGAGTAGAGTTCACTCCGGTCTATCCGGGCAAACAGGCATGTAGCAGGCTCTGTAAGGGCTCCATGGGGCCGAAAACAGGTTTTGATTAAGGTTTTGATTAAGGTTTTGAACGATGCCTATTGCGGTTCAATTTTGTAGCACCAGAGCGTGTCGTGGTATCGCACATAGAGACGTCCGCTGTGGACCACAGGATGGGCCCAGGCGTCTGTGATTTTTTCTTCAGTGAGGCGGAACTGCCCCGTAATTTCGAGGCCGTCCGGTTCCGGTTTGACCAGGGCAACCGTGCCCTTTTCGTCAACAATGTAGAGCCGGTTGTCTGCGTAGACCGCGGCGCCTGTGGTCAGGTCTTTGAGTTCGTGTTGGGTCTGGCCCGTTTTCCAGTCAATGGCCATCCACCACTTGCATTGTCTGTATCCTGCGGCATAGAGCGTGTTTTTGACGAGCAGGCCTCCGCCGGTGACCGCGTCAATGGGGCAGGTCCAGAGGTGTTCTGCCGTGACCGTATCGTCGGTGACAGTGAGTCGGTAGCAGCGACCGTTCTCTGCATAGGGCGTGCAATAGAAGATGCAGCCGCTGCCAAACACGGGCGTGGCTGCATTGACGCCGTGCGGATTGTTCAGGGGTACGGTCCACTGGAGCCTGCCCGTGTCTGCGTCCACGCCAAAGCCATGTGCAGATGAGCAACTGGCGATGAAACGGCGACCTTGCCATTCAAACAGGATCGGGGAGGCGTAGGAGGTTTTGTCTTCTTCAAGGGGTTCCGTGGTCCAGAGCGTCCGGCCCGTGTGTTTGTCCAGGGCCGCCATCAAGGCCTTTTTGCCGCCTGGTGTGACAATCAGGCGGTCTCCGTCTATGAGCAGACACTCGCTCAAGGCCCAGGTGATATTTGTGCCCTGAAAAAGTTCCAGAATATTGAGATGCCAGACTTCTTTGCCGGAGGCGGCGTCCAGGCAGACCAGGCGGCCGTGGGCATTGAGGTGGTACACACGGCCCTCGGAAAAGGCGCAGCAGGCCCGCGATCCCGGGTAAGGCTTCTCCCAGGCCTTGCCGTTTTCGGTGTGCCACAGGGGAGTGCCGTTTCTATCAAACGCAAAGACAATCACATGGTCGCCAATGTCACCGGTAATGTAGATGGCGTCCCCTGCAATAATGGGCGAGGACCACCCCTTGCCCAGGCCTTCACGTTTCCACAGGAGGGCCGGGCCCTGCGCGGGCCAACTGGTCAGAAGAGGGTCTTCACGGGCTATGCCGTCCCGGTTGGGACCACGCCACTGGGCCCAATCGGACTGAGATGTCGCGGTCGTGTCTTGTGCCTGAGACACAACCGCCGAACAGAGGCCGAGTATCAGGACCACGACACCCATGAGGATTCGTATTTCCTTGAATTGCACGTGCGGGTCAGGCTGGTGTTTCGTTCGATACGTCATGGGGCCAGACCTTCTTTCGTTTTGAAGGGTGTCAATTGCTTCTATTTACGTTGCTCAAGGATAAGGTTTGGGCAAGACAATGCAAGCCCAAATATGTGTGCTGTTCAGGGGGGCGATTTGAAGGCTTGTGATTGCCTTCGTGGTGAATTGGGGTTACAACAAGGGCGTTGGCATGAAATTCTCCAGATAGAAAGGTTCAATGATGAGACAGATGCATGTGCTAATGTTGATGGGGTGGCTGAGTTGCTGCGCAGTGGTGCGTGCGGATTTGGTACCTTTTGTGATTCCTCTGGAGGTCGATTCAGAGTCCTGCATCCTTTGGCCTGTCAATGAGGCGATTCGACCTGACTCTGAACGCGTGACAGTGCGTGATGGACATTTCTTTTGTCGCGGCAGGGCCGTCCGTATTTGGGGTGTGAACCTGTCGTTTGGCGCGAATTTTCCTTCCCATGAGGAGGCCCGAACGGTCGCGGTGCGATTGGCCGCCAGTGGGGTCAACAGTGTGCGGTGTCACCACATGGATACGTCGGCCTGGCCGAGAGGGATTTGGGATGCGCAGAATCCCACGGCATTGTCCAGGGAGGCCCTGGACCGGTTGGACTACTTCATCGATCAATTGGCCAGGCAGGGCATCTACACGAATATCAACCTGCATGTGGGCCATGCGCATAGCCGGTATATTAAGGAAGTGCCTGACACTGGACATAACTACGACAAGGTGTACAACCTCTTTACCCCCGCATTGATTGAGGCTCAGAAAGACTATGCACGGTCGATCTTGACCCATGTGAATGCGTACCGGGAGGTGACCTATGCCCAGGATCCGGCTGTGGCATTCGTGGAGATTACCAATGAGAACAGTTTTTTCATGTGGGACGGGGACGAAACGCTCCGTACGCTCAAGCCCTATTATGCGGGTCTATTGCAGGCGCAGTACAATGGGTGGCTCAAGACAAGGTATGGTACCAGAGTAAAACTGGCTGGGGCCTGGTCTCAGGGGGTGAGCCCTCTGGGAGAGACACTTCTGGTAAATGGCGACTTGTCCCAAATGCGAGAAGGGGTGCCCTTGGAATGGAAGTTGGAGCAGCATGATGGCAGTCAGGCTGACATCATCCGGATGGATCAGGGGATTCGTGTAGACATTGTCAAGCATGACGGCACGGGGTGGCATTTGCAGTTCAACCAGGGAGACCTGGGGCTGACGCAGGGACAGTATTATACGGTGATGTTCGAGTCTCGCAGTGATCGAGCCAGATCCATTAATTGCCTGGTGAGTCAGGCCCATGATCCCTGGAAGGGATTGGGATTGTCCCGTACGATTCAATTGAACCCTGAGTGGCAATCCATCAGGCTGGGATTTTTGGCCGTTGATGGGGATACCAATGCGAGGGTGTCACTTTCCTTTGGAGAGGATGACACGGCCTTTGAGCTGCGTGGGTTGGCAATGCATGCGGGCGGGCAGGTCGGGCTCGAGCCCCAGGAATCCTGGGGTTCCGGGACCATCAGACTCTATGCCGACAATGAGAGCGATACGCGCGAACTGGACCGTGCAGTCTTTCTGGCTGAGACTGAGAAGGCCTTTTTCGACCAGATGCGGGAGTTTATCAGGGAGGACCTGGGGTGCAGGGCGCTGGTGACCGGCACGATTGTATTTGGACCTTTGGGCATGTATGCACAGAGCGGCATGGATTATGTGGATGCCCATGCGTATTGGCAGCATCCCCAGTTTCCCGGTACGCCCTGGGATGCCGGGAATTGGCTGGTGAGGCAGAAGCCCATGGTGGATTTTCCCCAGGAGGCGACCTTGTTTGCATTGGCAGCCCAGCGTCTGGCTGGCAAACCGTTTACAGTGAGCGAGTATAATCATCCAGCCCCTCTGGATTCCCAGGCCGCGTGTGTGCCCATGCTGAGTGCATTTGCTTCGGCTCAAGATTGGGATGGGATCTGGCTCTACACGTATTCGCATGGCAACACCGACTGGGGGCGGTCCTACTTGAGCAGTTACTTTGATATAGACTCCAATCCGGCAAAATGGGGATTCATGCGCAGCGGGGCAGACATTTTTAGACGCAGAGGTGTGAATGTCCTGGGGCACAGGTCTGAGGTGGCCTTGAGTGAGCATGCGTCAGGGCGGCTGACGAGCCTGGCTCAGCACCAGAGGCGATTTGGCGCCGATTTGTTTTCAGCCCTGGCCAGTGAGTACGGTATGGGCCGAAGCAACCTGCTGACCGTGCAGCTTTCTGCAATGCTATCCGGCAAGAGCACGATCAGACCGGTTTTGGAACCGGAATCGAAGATGACTTGGGGTGTCGAGGACGGCAAGGGCCTGTTTGCAGTGGAGAGTGATGCAGGTCGAGTCGCTGTGGGGCATGCCTCTTTGTTTGACCGGATTACCCAGGGTGCGATACAGATGCACAGCCCCGAACACATAGCCCTCACAGTAACCACATTGGATGGGCATGCCCTGGATCAAACACAAAAGATGCTCATCGCAGCCTGCGGACGCAGTGAGAATACAGGCATGATTTTTGACGAAGAGAGGACTACGGTGGGGCGCCACTGGGGGCAGGCGCCTGTGTTGATCGAACCGGTCGAGGGTGTGATTCGCCTGCCAAAAGCACACTGGCAGGCCTGGGCTCTGGACGCCTCCGGGAGGAAGAAGAGACCTGTGCCTCTGGAAGCCACTGACCAATCATTTGAGTTGATCCTGTCCGGTGCCTATCAGACTATGTGGTATCTGCTCGTTCAAGAGGAGTCGCGTTAGATTCTCGAACTCTGTCGCTTTTTCAAAGCGGTTCACGGTGCCAGGTCTACAGTTGATGGAATAAACCAGATTTTACAGGATTCACCTGTGAACCACACTTTTGCCCACTTGGCCAAAGTGTTGCCTTTTTATTGGTCCTCCTTTCAAGCGGATCGGGATTATTCTGGCCATAAGCACTGTTTATCACTCAAAAACGGCATACCCGTGGTATCGGTCTCAATTGGCAGGGCTATTGGCTCGATGAAAGTGCAGATGACGTGTGATCTACCGACCCATGTGATCGGTGTTTGGCTCCTTGAAATCCGGAAGAATACACAGTTCGGTTTGGTGCTTGTGTGAAAATTTTTTCACAAACTGTGATGTTTTTTATGATTTATTTGGGGCGCATGACCTTGGGAGTCTGTCATTTCTATGAGTGGCGATCTTGACCATGCCAGAGGAATTAACGGTTGTAGTGTGGGCTTTCAATCGTGCCAGGGTCAGGATTTCAGAAATTTGAACTGCGATCTTATCGGGGCCTGGCGAAAAAGTGTTAATCTGGTTTCAAAGGCCTGTTTTTACTGAATTCTAGAATTTTATGATGCAATGTTCTCTTATTGCTCCGATTGTGTAGACCTGCAATGTGATTAATCCTTGTGATTAAATGGTAAAATAGGTAAAATAAGCAAGTTGAATATTGCAGACGAGAGGTCTAAGAGTCAAATGCTCTGACAGATTTTGTGGTTTGAGGCATTAAACGCCTGATTCATGGAGACGTACTTATGAAAATACTGAATTATTTGCTCCTTTTGGCCACGGTTGTTGGGTTGGTAGGCTGTTCAAGCTACTATACAACGCCTGCAAATAGTTATCTTCGCGTGGGCTATGATTTGTCCCAGGTGGATCAGGTGGGTATGGTCAATGTGGTAGGTGCTGTGCAGTCTGATGTGGTCAGCAAGCAGATTGAAGATGCCTTTACTGCTCAAATACTCCAAAAGGGCTATGCACCCGTGGTGAGTGAGTTTCTGACTCGTCAACTCATGCAAATCCAGTTTGAAGGTTCAACCATGTCTCCTGAGGTATTTGCCATTGAGGCAGGTCGGGCTTTGGATTATTCAACCATGCTGGTCATCAATGTGCCAAACTTCAGTGATGAAATTAGCATCACGGCAAAATTGTTGGACGTTAAATCAGGCAGTGTCATCTGGATCGGGCAAAACTCTACAACCAGAAAGAGCACTTCAAGCCGTGGCGGAAGCTGGTTCAAGAGCAAAGAAGACGCGTATGCCTCTGAATTTGAGAATGCCATGATGCAGTATAATACACAGGCCTATCAGACGCCTCAGGGATATGGCGGCATGGGCCAGATGTTGACATCAGAGGATGAACGGCAGGTGTATGAACTGATTGCCAGTATTTGCGACAGTTTGCCACTCAAGCCCGTGGGATGGCAGCCTTCACCATATCAGCCACAGATTCCACAGTATTCGCAGCCTGCTCCTGTTCAGCCGACCGCGCCTCAGGTTCAGCGTCCTGCAGAAACTCCGATTCAAGCGCCTGTCTTCCAGCCGCAACCTACGCCACAGCCCACAAAGCCGCGCACAACGCGTAAGTTCCGTTGGAGAGATCTGATTGACTAAGCACAGGCATTAACATCGAGATCATTAAAAGGCCCATTTTAGGATGGGCTTTTTTTTTGCCAAGGGGTGTGCCGGGCGGGGCGCATACCTGCGAAGCCACGCTGTCTTGATCGGGATCAATGCTTGGGGGACTGTCGGTCTTTAAACACATGATAAAGGGCATGGCTGGGCCAGCCCTTGGATGTTCAATTCACTATGAAACAAGACATGAGATCATCCTCTGCACCGTTGAAGCCGGGCAGAGGTGACGCCTAGTTGTTGTGCAGGCTGTTCGAGTTTTCGCTGGACTTGACCAGGAGACGCTGGCAGCTGTCGCATGGACAGGCGCCCACCTGTTTCAGGTGTGATGTGCCGGCTATACGCTTGGTTTCTGTCATGTTAGCGCCTTTGGCTTCCATCTTTCTCAAGGCCATTTTGCCCTCGTGGCTGTCGTGTGAGCCCACAGCATCTGTGACCACAGTGACAGGCTTGTGACGCTGCAATAACCCCAGGACTGTCGCAGCCACTGATTCTTCGACGGAGGTACCGATCACGATAAACTCGCCAACACGAATTTCGCTGAGCAGTCGATCAATGCGCGGTTCGTCAAATGGATCATGGCAACGGTTGGGCAGAATCACCTGCTTGTATTGTCTGAGCATTTCACGGGGCAGGTCTGTATTGTTGTCCGCGGCAAAACTCAGATGATTGCCCAGGAGGGTGTATCCCACCTTCTGGTGTCCGCCGTTGAGGTGAAAGGCTGCCCGTGTGGGGTCGTCAGAATGGACGTCACACATGGAGATGACTGGGATTTCGTGTGTTCTGGCCCAGGCCATCATACGACGAATGTGAGCCAGTACCCGTCTGTGATTTCGAATACAGGCTGTTCCCGAGGCCAACAGGAAGTCTCTTTGCGTGTTTATATCCAAGAGAACCTGTCTACGCCGAGCTCTGACCAATTGAAGTAGCATCGTTCAGACATCCTTTCTAAGACCTCAGCGAATCCAAACACAATTTAGATACGCCCAGAATAATCATACAGTTCACTCGGCTTTATCGAACCATTCAGACGACTGCTTGACCAGTCTTTGTCCAGAGAGACACAGTTCTCGCTTGTCGTCGTACCTGGATAGCGACTATAATTCTGAGCGTTTTTTCAGTGTTATTGTTTGTTCATGAACTTATTATAGGAATCAGAATACATGCCAAGGCCTTTAAAATACTATCCATCAGTTGTCATTGATCCTGAGACTATATCCGATAAACTATCCTTCTCAGACCTGTTCGGTCGCAACGCACCTGTGCACATTGAAATTGGATCCGGCAAGGGCACGTTCATTGTGACTCAAGCCACAGCCCAGCCCGATGCAGATTTTCTGGGCATTGAGTGGGCCAGCAAGTACTATCGATATGCCATTGATCGGGTTGGACGGTGGAGTCTTAAGAATGTTCGTCTGCTTCGGACCGATGCAGCCATCTTTCTGGCAGACCATGTCAACGACCAATCCGTGAGTGTCATTCATCTGTACTTTCCCGATCCTTGGCCCAAAAAACGTCATCACAAACGGCGTTTTGTCAATCAATCCAATATTGAACAGGTCTATCGCATCCTGGTGCCCAAAGGCGTTTTCAAAATGGCCACAGACCACGCAGACTACTTTGAACAGATGCAGACTGTCGTAAAGGAAAACTCTGAAAAATTTGAGATTGTCGAGTTCCTGCCCACTGCAGGTGCACAGACCGGCGAGTGGGTTGGCACCAACTTCGAACGCAAGTATCTGAAAGAGGAGAGGTCTGTGTATACGCTGGCCGTGATGAAAAAAGCACTAACCAGTCCTATTTGAAATCCTGTATTTTTTCAAAGATCACAGGGTAGTGCCGTTGGGAAGTCTAGGCGCAACGGGTTTTGAGCCAAAAAAACCAGGTATAGCATTTCATAGAAGACCAGGAAGAAAATTGAAAAGGTCTAGGCAAGCCTGTGAAATTGGGAGTTTTTTGCGTTCCATCCACTCCGGCCGGTGAGGCCGGAGTGGGCTGGAATCAACTTCGAACGTAAGTATCTGAAGGAGGAGAGGATTGTATAAAAAGTGTGTCAGGCTTTTTAAGGGATTTGCCAGGCCACACCTTCATAGTCATTTTGTCATTTCAAAGATCACCCATTAGTGCCAGACCAACCACCATGCGCAACGTAATTTTGAGAAAATAACGAAAAAGAAAAAGGAACCGCCAGGATATGTCTAAAAAGGGGCATTAAGGGGGCATTGTGGCAAAAGAACATTCCAGGATATGAATACAGCGGGCATGTCATTGAGGTGTTCCATCCACTCCGGCCGGTGAGGCCGGAGTGAGCTGGAATCAACTTCGAACGTAAGTATCTGAAGGAGGAGAGGATTGTATAAGAAGCTTTTGCCGTTTTTTTGTATTCCGGTCAAGGCTTCGTAAATATTGTATTTTAAAGAACACCCATTAGTGCCTGTTCATCTGCCGTGCGCAACGCGCTTTTAAAGAATATAATTTGAAATTTAACATTTTCCTCCAGAAAGACGAAAACCTAGGTATTCAGAGTGTGAAAGACTACGAAAGAAATTGACAGGCTCTGAGGGATAAACTACGATGGCGTCTTTATGTAACATGAATTGTGAAAGGTGTTTATGAATAGTAAAGGAATCATATTGGCGGGCGGCAGTGGGACGCGTCTGTACCCTATGACTCAGGTTATTAGCAAGCAGATTCTGCCTATATATGATAAACCGATGATTTACTATCCCCTGGCCACGCTCATGTTGGGTGGGATTCGGGATATTTTGGTGATTTCCACACCTCAAGATCTGCCGCTTTTCAAGCAACTACTGGGGGATGGGAGCCAGTGGGGCCTGAATCTGGCCTATGCTGAGCAGCCCAGACCTGAGGGACTGGCCCAAGCCTTTGTGATTGGAAAGGGATTTATTGACCAGGGACCTGCCTGTCTGATCCTGGGCGACAATATTTTTTACGGTCATGGTCTGCCTCAAGCATTGTCATCTGCCAGTCAACAGGCTGATGGTGCCACGATTTTCGGGTACTGGGTCAGGGATCCCCAGCGTTATGGTGTGATTGAGTTTGACGGGCAGGGCAAAGTCTTGAGCATTGAAGAAAAACCGGAAAACCCCAAGAGTCAGTATGCGGCTGTGGGGCTTTATTTCTATGATGAGAATATTACGGAGATTGCCTCCAATATAAAGCCTTCCAAGCGGGGCGAGTTGGAGATTACCGATGTTAATGCCCAATATCTTAAAATGGGCAAGCTTAAGGCCGAGTTGCTGGGTCGTGGTGTGGCATGGTTGGATACGGGGACCCAGGAATCCATGATTCAGGCGAGCACATTCGTTCAAACCGTGCAGGAACGCCAGGGTTTGATGATCGCCTGTCCCGAGGAAATTGCCTATCGCAGGGGCCTGATCGATGCAGAACAGGTGCTGCGCTTGGCTGAACCCCTCAAGAAGAACCACTACGGACAGTACCTGATCAGTCTGGTTCAGGGCCGACGGTAGGTGCTTGAGAAGCCAAGAATATTGGAAGCCAAGAAGGTAGGAAAGGAAGAAGGTATGAGGGACTAGTGTTGACAAAGCACTAGGATGGATTTCGAACCTTCTTTCCTTCTTCACTTCTCATCTTCTGGAACTAAGGAGCGTCAATGAAAATCATTGAAACGACACTACCGGGCGTGCTGGTATTTGAACCCAAGGTCTTTGGGGATGCACGCGGGTTTTTTATGGAGACCTGGCAGCGTGAGCGCTATCGCGAGGCAGGCATCTGCCATGACTTTGTGCAGGACAATGTGTCCTCCTCCACCAAAGGGACACTTCGAGGCCTTCATTTTCAGCATCCCAGGGGCCAGGGCAAGCTGGTTCAAGTCTATAGCGGTGCTGTCTTCGATGTGGCTGTGGACATCCGACAGGGATCGCCAACCTTTGGCCAGTGGTTCGGTGTTGAACTGAATGGGGAAAAACGAAACCAGATGTATGTGCCTCCGGGATTTGCCCATGGTTTTTATGTCCTGAGCGACACCGCCATGTTCTCATACAAATGCACGGACCTCTACTGTCCGGCCACCGAAGGCGGTATTGCATGGAACGATCCAACCATTGGCGTGACCTGGCCTCTGGATGGAACCCCCATCTTGTCGGACAAGGATACCAAGTGCGGTCCCTTGGCTCAGATGCCATTGGAACGACTGCCGGATTTGGAGTCCTACGCATGAGCGGCTTGACACGGATTGCCATTCTGGGCGGCAGAGGCATGCTGGGATCGGATTTGGCCAAGGCACTCCGTACTTGTGCCATTGAGCCCGTGGTGTATGACCTGCCGGAGTTTGATTTGACCAGAGCAGAGCATGTGGCCCGCGCCCTGGTGGATGTGGATTGGGTCGTCAATTGTGCGGCCTACACCAATGTGGATGGCGCTGAAACGGATCAGGCCAGGGCCTATCAGGTCAATGCCGAGGCAGTGGGGCAGATGGGTCAATCGGCAGCCCAGGCCGGGGTGCCGGTCATGCACATCAGTACGGACTTCGTGTTTGATGGCCAGGGCGATCAGCCCTACACAGAAGCGGACACGCCCAACCCGATCAGCGTATACGGTGCAAGCAAGTGGCAGGGCGAGCAGGCACTGACACACGCTGGCGGCAGCCATTGCATCGTGCGCGTGCAGTGGACCTATGGCCATGCAGGCACCAATTTTATCAAGAAGATCTGTGAACGGGCCCGGACACAGGGTCAGCTCAAGGTCGTGGAGGACCAGATCGGTTCACCGACAGCGACTGAGGAGGTGGCCAGGGCCCTGATTGAACTCATGCGCAAGCAGGCCCAGGGCCTGTATCATTACGCCAGTCACGGTTATGTGAGCCGATTTCACATGGCCGAATTTTTAATCCGACAATTGGGCTTGGACGTGACGGTCGAGCCCTGTAAGACATCAGAATTCATCTGTCCTGCAGCCAGGCCCTTGAACAGTCGATTTGACTGCAAAAAGGTGTCCAAGTTACTCGATCAGCCGATCACATCCTGGCAAGAGGCATTGACCCATTATCTGGAGCAATTATGAATACACTACTGGTCACCGGAGGCGCTGGTTTCATTGGCGCGAACTTCGTACGCATGGTCCTGGACGAACACAAAGACATCAAGGTCGTGAACCTGGACGTGCTCACCTATGCAGGCAATCTGGAAAACCTGGACGGGTACCTGGATCGTGACAACCACGTGTTTGTCAAGGGTGACATCTGCGACGAAGTCCTGGTCAAAAAACTGCTCGAAGACCATGATGTGGACTGTATTGTCAACTTCGCGGCTGAAAGCCACGTGGATCGCTCCATCACGGGGCCCAAGATCTTTATTGATACCAATGTCACAGGCACCTTGACCCTCCTGCAGGCAGCGCGCGACAAACAGGTCACCCGGTTTCTGCAGGTCTCAACCGATGAAGTCTACGGGTCCCTCGGCAAGGAAGGCATGTTTACAGAGACCACGAACTTGAGCCCGAATTCCCCCTATTCTGCCAGCAAGGCCTCTGCCGACCATCTGGTCGCAGCCTTCGGCCACACCTTTGGCCTGCCCTACAATATCACGCGCTGCTCCAACAACTACGGTGCCTACCAGTTCCCGGAAAAACTCATTCCCCTGATGATCAACAATGCCCTGCATGACAAGGCGCTGCCGGTATACGGCGACGGCATGAATGTCAGGGACTGGCTCTTTGTGTATGACCACTGTACTGCCATCTGGAAGGTGCTCACAGAGGCCAAAGCCGGCCAGGTGTATAACATCGGCGGCTGTAATGAAAAGCCCAATCTTGAAGTGGTGAAACTGATCCTGGCCCATTTGAACAAGCCGGAGAGTCTGATTCAGTATGTCAAGGATCGGCCCGGTCATGACCAGAGGTACGCCATTGACGCGAGCAAACTCATGACAGAATTGCATTGGGCCCCATCCGTCACGTTTGAACAGGGCATTGCCCGGACCATTGACTGGTATCTGGCCCACAGTGACTGGCTGAACCACATTGTGTCAGGTGACTATCAGAACTACTACGACAGCATGTACCAGGGACGATAAGGCCAGAGCCTGATTTCGCGGGTTAGAGTATGGGTGCTTCATTGGGGTCGGCGTTCGGGTCGACCCTGGGAGCGGTATTGTCTGCCCCCTTTTTCTCGAACCAGGCCAGCAGGTCCTGCGTGCTGTATGAGCGGTCGGCCCCGATCCAATAGTTGATCTTGTCACACGCAGAACACACGATTTGTGTGCTGGTTGTCACATCCATGTCTTGCGCAAAACCCGGTACGCCCGGGATCGGCGCCAGGGTCAAGACCATCAGCAAAAAGTGTGTGCCCAGGAATCCGGTAAAGAAACCTGTGATCCCACCACCAAGCCAATCCAGGGCTTTTGCCATTGCCACTGAAAACTGACCTGTGAACAGTACGAAAGATACGGCAAACAGGAGCCCGAAGCTCATGGCAAAGACAATGAGCACCACCAGGGCGAGTCCGCCCGGAATATCCGCGGCAGTGGGGACTTCGGTCAGGAGCTTGGGTGTGAGAAAGAGTGATAGATACAGGGACAGACCCAGGTTAAATGCCAGGATCAGGGCTTCATACAATCCTCTGCGCGAATAGATGAATGCCACGATTAAACCGATTAGTACAGCTGTCCAAAAAGTCATGAAATTATCCCATTACGCGTTTGAGTTCACTCAGTGTGGTGATGCCTGAGACTGCTTTTTTAAGGCCCTGTTTTTTTAGGTTCGACGTGCCGACCTTGGCCCCCTGGTTTGTGAGATCCTCCATCACGTTTTTATTCTTGGCAATGCTTGCCCGAAACTCGGGGGTCATCATCGTGATATCGGCAATTGCCGTTCGACCATAGTATCCTGTTTCATGACATTTTTTGCAGCCCTTTGACGTGAAGAGAGTCTTGGGGTCGATGTTTTTCATCATCAGATCCTTGGTTTGCGTTGATGTAAACTGGGCCGGCTCTTTGCAGTGATCACAGAGACAGCGGACCAATCGTTGCGATACGATGATCTGGAGTCCGGACGCCAGCAGGGCAGGGGAGACCCCCAAGTCAAGCAGACGAAGGATCGCTGCCGTATTGCTGTCACAGTGGAGTGTGGCAAAGACCTGATGGCCTGTCTGGGCTGCTCTAAGGGCAATTTCTGCGGTCTCCTCGTCACGTATTTCGCCGACACAGATCACGTCGGGATCCTGCCGCAGGATACTGCGCAGGGCCTTGGCAAAGGTAATATCCGCCTTGGTGTTCACTTCAATCTGACTGGCATTAGACAGTACGGTTTCAATGGGATCTTCCACAGTCACGACATTGCGGGTGAAACGGTCTATTTCATTGAGCATGGCATACAGGGTGGAGGTTTTTCCGCTGCCTGTCGGGCCACAGATCAGAATCAGGCCCGAGGGTTTGCCAATGGCGTCACGGAGGATCTGAAGCTGCTTGTGGGTCAGCCCCACATCATCCAATGTCTGACTGGCAGCATTTTGATTCAGGATTCTGATGGAGAGCTTTTCACCATTCATGACACCGGCACTGGCCACACGAAAAGAGACATTGAGGGTGTTCACGCGCGCCAGAAAAGAGCCGTCCTGAGGTCTTCTTCGCTCTGCAATGTCCATGTCAGAAATGGCCTTGAAACTATTGACCACGGCCAGGGCTTTTTCTGCGTCCAGTTCTTTGTACGTGGAGAGCATCCCGTCAATACGGAAACGAATGGTGTAGATCGAATCCGGACGAGGATCGATCAGGATGTCACTGGCCCGCGTTTTAATGGATTTTTCGACAATGGACTCGGTTAATTGCAGGATGTTCCTTGCTTGCTTATCGCTCTTTCCGTAGATGTCACGGATGTTCCGTCCTGAGGCATCCATGAGCCGAATCTCTTGTCCGGTGCGCCTGGGTCGGTGTGACAACAGGGTCATGCTGGAGAGTAACTCTGTCACGGATTGAGACAACGACTCCCATAAGCCGGTTCCGGTTTTAATGGAGACGCTGACGGCTCTTTTAATCACCAGGCCCAGAAAGACAAAAGGTCCGGCCGCCAATGTGGCCAGGACAAACAAGGTTCTGTATTTCGCAGGCACGTAGGGATTGAATTGAATCTTTTGAGCCGAATAGAAACACAGGTAAGCCCATCCGATCCACAGGATCAAGCGCATCGGATTGATCAACAGGTCTGCATCAGGCGACAGGTCTCCCAGCACCCCTGACGCGTGGTACTCAATAATCCGCAACATCTCGCATACCATCATAGATGACCAGTCCCTTGCCGCAGCCCAAAAGCCCACCACAAGCTCAAATGTCAAGCCGAGATCTTTTCTCTGTTCAGTTCAAACCATGTCTCTCAAGTCATATTTGAGAGCGAATCATTGTCCCTATTGTGATGCTTACAGGCCTGATCAAAGGTCATCCAGGTTTAGATCATCCAGATCGTCCAGATCGTCCAGATCGTCCAGGTCATCCAAATCAATCGCATCCAGATCTCCGGAATCACCCAGACCGTCCTCAAGCGGGTCATCCGCTTCCAGCATCAGATCTGTGTCTGACGGAGACTCCTTGGACGCTTGTGCCGGGGTCTCAAGAGATTTTGCATCTGGCTCACCATTGATCTGCAGCACAAAGGTAATCGGTCCGATCTGAATACGGTCGCCAGGCTGAAGGACCTGCTCCTCGGTGTTGACCTTTGTGCCATTGAGGAACGTGCCATTGCGCGAGCCCAAGTCTCGCAACACCACACCTTCCTTGTCACAGTGAACCTGGCAATGTCTGCGAGAGATTGAGTCCAAAGGGATCCTCAAGTCACAATTCCGCTGCCTTCCAATCACAGTAATTTCGCTCGGCACTCGAATGGCTTTCGGTGCCTTGTTTTTCATTTGCATGACAAGATTGGCTTCCATCAGGACTACCTCTCCAAATGAAACTTTACTGACTGCTCGGATACACCCAATAATATATCATTTGAGCGGTCCCATAACAACCAAAAATGTAACAGGGCTCGTGTCTGGCCTGGTCGGCTGTGTTTTAACTTGAGACGATATAGAGGGATATAAGATGCCATGAACCAAGGCCTGGAGGGGTGTCAATCTGCTTGTTTATCCAAATATAGGGATATGGCGAAGCATTCTCAGGTGGCCAAGAACAGGCTGACTGTGCTTGACAAATCTATATTAGTCACTATATTCACTGTATATAAGACAGTTTTTGATAATACCGGAAGGAACTATGGTCAATATAACACTGCCCGATGGACAGGTCATTCAGCTTGCCAAGGGCTCAACGGTTCAAAATGTGGCAGAACACATTGGTCCTGGTCTGGCAAAAGCGGCTTTAGCAGGACGTATAAATGGTAGACACGTCGATCTTTCTTTTCAACTGCACGAAGACACGCCTGTGCAACTGGTGACCTCCAGGGATGCTGATGGCCTGGAGTTGATGCGGCATAGCTGTGCGCACGTCATGGCCGAAGCAATTTGCAGTCTCTGGCCTGAGGCCAGGTTGGTATACGGGCCCACCGTGCAGGACGGATTTTACTACGATATCGATTTGGATGAGCCGATTCGGCCCACAGACTTTGAACAGATCGAGGCCAGGATGGCTGAGATTGTGAAGGCGGACGTCCCGTTTTCCCGCCACGAACTGACTCGGGATCAGGCCATTGAGAAGCTCAAAGACGACAAGTACAAGCTCGACAATGTACTCCGCGCTGATGGGGATGTGATCAGTTTCTATTCCCAAGGCGACGGGTTTGAGGACCTTTGTCGCGGGCCGCATGTCCCCAGTACTGGCAAGATCGGGGCCTTTAAGGTCATGTCTGTGGCCGGGGCCTATTGGCACGGTGATGCCACCGAGAAGATGCTGCAGAGGGTCTACGGCACCACCTGGGCGAGCAAAAAGGAGCTGAATCACTATCTGCATTGCCTTGAAGAGGCCAAGAAGCGGGATCACCGTGTGTTGGGAAAGCAGTTGGATCTGTTTAGTTTCAGCGACATGGGGCCGGGATTTGCGTTTATGCATCCCAAGGGCATGATCATCTGGAATTCGATTGTGGATTTCTGGCGGTCAGTTCATGACCGTTTCGGATACGACGAGATCAAAACTCCCATTATTTTGAATGAAGCGCTGTGGCATCGCAGTGGTCACTGGGAGAATTACAAGGAAAACATGTATTTCACCACCGTGGATGAGGTGACCTATGCCATCAAGCCCATGAACTGCCCTGGCGGGTGCCTGGCCTACAAAACCCGTCAGCATTCGTACAAGGAATTTCCCTTGCGCGTGGCAGAGCTGGGGCTGGTGCACAGGCATGAGGCCAGCGGCGTGATGCATGGTCTTTTCCGGGTGCGTCAGTTTACACAGGACGACGCCCACATCTTCTGTACGCCCAGGCAAATAGAGGATGAGATCGTGGGTGTGATCGATCTCACCTTTGAGCTGTACAGGGCATTTGGTTTTGAAGACATTCATATTGAACTCTCCACCAAGCCGGAGAAGCATATCGGCTCGGATGAGATCTGGGAAACCGCCACAGAGTCTCTGAAAAAGGCGTTGAACACACGCCACATCGATTTTCAAATCAACGAAGGCGATGGCGCTTTCTACGGCCCCAAAATTGACTTCCATATCAAGGACTGCCTGGGCCGATCCTGGCAGCTGGGCACGATTCAACTCGATTTCTCCATGCCGGAGCGTTTTGGCCTGACCTATACAGACGAAGACAACACAGACAAGACGCCTGTGATGATTCACCGGGCAGTTCTGGGGTCCTTTGAACGCTTCATTGGTATTATCATCGAACATTTTGCAGGCAGTATGCCCGTTTGGATGTCGCCCGAGCAGGTGCGTGTGCTGCCGATCAGTGAAAAGACCAGTGACTATGCCAATCAGGTGGTGGGGCAATTGAAGGCCCAGGGTGTGCGCGTGCAGTGTGACCTTTCCAATGAAAAGATTGGGGCAAAAATTGCCAAGGCGCATGCGGACAAACTGCCCTGCATGTTGGTCGTAGGGCCGCAGGAGGCCGAGTCCGGCCATGTCAATGTGCGTGTCAGGGGCGAGAAGGCCAATAAAACTATAGATTTTAGAGAATTTTCTGGAATTCTTGGTAAAGCCATTATAGATAAGAGCACGAATATAGCTCTGTGAACGTAAGTATTAGAATCAAGGTGTGAATAGCACCGACTGTTTTGTTATTTAGCTAAGAAAGGCAAGGTGGTGCACAATCGCTCATCAGCAAAGACTTAAGGTAAATGGGGGGATTAAGGTCGATACAGTCAGATTGATCGATGAATCCAATAATCAATTGGGCATAGTACCTACCCGAGATGCCATAACCAGGGCTCGCGACGTGGGCTTGGACTTGGTCGAGGTCGCGCCCACAAGTGATCCGCCAGTCTGTCGTATTATGGATTACGGCAAATGGCAGTATCAACAGAAACGAAAACTTCGCGAATCCCATAAAAAAACGCCGAAAAATGTGACCACGCTCAAGGAAATCCGATTACGTCCTGAAACAGATAAGCACGACCTCGAAATCAAACAGAAACATGCGCGGGAATTCCTGGCCAAGGGCCATAAGGTGCAGTTTACCGTGTTCTTCCGGGGTCGGCAGATGCTTCATAAGGACCGAGGGTATCAGATACTCAAGGATTTGGCGGAAAGCCTGGACGAGTTGGCCAAGGTGGAGCGCTCAAGCAAAATGACAGGACGCAGGATGACACTGTTGGTCGTGCCCCGCGCCTCCTGACAGCCCCTTTGGGACACCCGGACGGTTGCTGAGTGATTCAGTCTCAGGTCGATCAGTGCAGACTGGGATATTCCCGTACCTTGAAAAATGGTGCAAAATCATTGACTTGTACGGACTCATCGCGTAGAGTACTCGTTTTAACTCATAGGTTTGTCTAGATCAATAGAAAGTTGAAATATGCCTAAGCAGAAGACCCATAAGGGATTACGAAAAAGAGTGAAGGTCACGGCCAATGGTAAAGTCAAGCACAAACGCTCTGGCTCAGGTCATTTGATGAGCTGCAAAAATGCCAAGCGCCGCCATAGCATCAATTCCCCGGCTGTCATGCATAAGGCAGATACGCCACGTGCACTAGTCATGCTGTGTGAATAATCTGTGTCAATTAAAGAAACTTGCTTCTCGGCTCAAATTCAGCTGCCGCAGCAGGTACAGTCATTTTTTATGGTAAAGGAAAGCTGATATGCCAAGAGTAAGAAAAGGCGCCGCGCGCCGTCAAGCCAACAAGAGAGTATTGAAATCAGTGAGCGGGCATCATGGCTCAGCCGGTCGTTTGTTGAGATTGGCCAAGGAAGGTGCTGTTCGTGCAGAAGTCAATGCCCGCATCGGTCGTAAGCTCAAGAAACGTGATTTCCGAAGCCTGTGGATTGTCCGATTGAATGCCGCATGCAAGCAAAGAGGCCTGAGATACAGCCAGTTTATTGACGGCTGCAAGAAGGCCAATATCATCTTGAATCGTAAGATGCTCAGTGAAATTGCGATCGCCGACCCTGCAGGATTTGATGCGATTACTGAACAGGTGAAGGCTGCCCTCTAAATCATACGCTTTTGAGTGAGCGTTAAGACCGGTTACACTGAACAATACAATGCTCGACACATTCCATCAGATCAAAGATCAGGCTATGACTGACCTTCAGGCCGTTGCAGACCTGGATCAGTTGGAGGCCTTTAGGATTCAGTACTTGGGTCGTAAAGGTCAGGTCCTTTTGATGCTCAGTCAAATCGGAAAATTGCCTCCTGAGGAAAAACGTGAAGGCGGCCAGCTGGCCAATCAGATCAAACAGGAGGTCACTGCTGCCTATGAAGCGTGCAAGGCCTCCCTTGAGACGCAGCATGCCCCCACGGTACCCAGTGTGGACGTGACCCTGCCTGGCCTGCCAGTGGTGCAGGGCAAACCCCATGTCATTTCCCAGACTGTCAGCGATCTGCTGGAAATTTTTGGGCGTATGGGTTTCGACGTGGCCTATGGTCCCCAGGTGGAGGATGAGTGGCATAACTTTGTGGCGCTCAATATCGACGAATCACACCCTGCACGCGATCCTCTGGACAATTTCTATGTGGACGACCAACGTCTGCTGCGAAGCCAGACCTCCACGATTCAGATCCGTGTCATGGAAAACACCAGGCCGCCCATCCGTGTGGTGGCACCTGGCCGTGTGTACAGGCCGGACACCGTCGATGCCACGCACATGTATATGTTCCATCAACTGGAGGCCCTGGTTGTGGATGAGGGTGTGACCATGGTGGATCTCAAGACCACCATTGATCAGTTTATTCGCACCTACTTTGGCGAAGGCACGCAGTGGCGATTCCGACCCAGCTTTTTTCCGTTTACAGAACCCAGTGCTGAAATTGATTTATTGCTCGTGGATAAACACGGCCAAGAGAATTGGGTTGAAATGGGAGGCTGCGGCATGGTGGATCCCAATGTCTTTGACGCGGTGGGCATTGACAGTGAGATCTATACAGGCTGGGCCTTTGGCTTTGGTGTGGAACGTCTGGCCATGAGAAAGTATGGGATTACCGACATTCGTCTCCTGTTTGAAAACGACCTCAGATTTCTGGATCAATTCTAAGAACGACCTCCAGTACCTCTTCAGTCTCTTGATTAATCTTTGCCTTGTCAGCCATTCGGACCGGGCATATCCACAGGATATCATCAGTGTCATCGCACAGAATCGCCATGTGCCTCTGCTCGAGAGCAGTCACATGCGCGCGACTCAGAAACTTGCCGACCTTCTGAAGTGTGTGTTTGCCCAGGGGGATAAACCGATCTCCGGGAGTCCGCTGCCTGATGTGCAAAGGCAGTCTCATCTTGTGACGATCAAAATATTCGATAGACCGATTGGATCGTGACTCGTAACGGATCTCCGCCGTCTTGACGAACCTCGTGAAAAAACACAGATCACCAAAACGGGTGGATCCCGGAATCGCCAGTTCTACGGCATCAAGGGTCGGCGCGGGTGTGTCGTTGGCTTGCACAAATCGAATCTGCCCGGAATCCCGGACGACGAACATCCGGCCGGGCAGTGTCACGTGAGTGATGTTTCCCCGAATCAGGTCCACCACGGCTTGATAGTGCCATTGCGTCACAGGCTGCAGGGGCCTCTTCAAGTGGGTGAGAACCTGACGAATCATTTCCACGAGGACCAGAGTTGATTCCCGGGCGATCGCCTCAAGGGCGATGGTCGCACGGTCTTCCGCGATATTGACATGAATCCACAGGGTCACCACGCGGGGTTCTATGCGCCGGGTGTACAGGGTAAGGCACCTCTGTGATAACGCCCTCAACCTGTCCTTCAGTTCCGGGCATTGTACGAGCAGCCCAGGGAGCAGGGCCTGGCGGATATAATTGCGTGTATAGGTCAGGTCCAGGTTGGTGACGTCTTCGCACCAGGTGAGATGGTGATTGTCAAGAAAGGTCAGAATGTCCTGTCGTGTCAGGGCCAGCAATGGACTGATAAACCGCATCTGCTGATGGACCCTGACCGGCCGAATGCCGCACAATCCTCGATAGCCGGTGCCGCGTGACAAACGGTGAATCAGCGTTTCTGCATTGTCATCCTGGTGGTGTCCTGTGACGATGGCCGAACACCCCTGTGTCCGAGCCAGATGGATGAGCCGTGCCTGACGCCACTGTCTGCCTGCGGTTTCAATGGAACAATGAAGGGCCTGTGCATGGGCCTTCACCGACATTGTTTCCAAAATCAAGGGGATGGCCCAGGTGTCGGACAGGTGTTGAACAAAGGCCTGGTCCCGGTCTGCCTCATCTCTGAGCTGATGGTTGAAGTGGACGCACATCACGTCTTTGATTTGACGGTCCTGCTTGAGCGCGACGAGCATGGCAAGCAGAGCGGTTGAGTCTGCGCCCCCTGATACTGCCACCAGGAGACGGTCTTCCCGAGACAACAACGCATATTGAGTGATAAAAGCAACGACTTTTTGAAGGGGTGCGCTGTCCATGATTTCATAAAAAAAGGGGCCTGCATGACACAGACCCCTTGGAAGTCAAAGATTCTCTTGGCTAGCGGGCTGACGGTACTGTGTTGGTCAGGACCTGGATGCGCTGGTCAGCATATTCTTTCCACTTGAAGTAGCTGACGCCTTCCACGGCCAGGGCGTCCTGGTACAGTTGCAGGGCTTCAGCCTTGCGATGCAAACGGTTGTCCAGCAAATAGGCCGCACGGAAACGAGCAGGATGGGGCGTCATGGAATCCCACTGGTACGACCTTTGGTAGTAGGTGAACGCCAGGTCATATTCCTTGAAGTGTTCGTGGATATAACCCGCCTGAAATGCTGCATCATCAATCTTGTCGCTGGTGGGGTATCGTTTGATCAGGCGAGTGTACTGATCCAATGCCAGACGCAGCAGATTACTGCTGCTGGCGTACGGCATGGTAATGCCCACAAAGGGAATCAGGCCGCTGTCACGTTGATTGCGTTCTGCATCCAGAAACAGGGCCGTGGCTTCAGGGTCTGCCATTCTGGCCTTCAACTCGGGGCCGGGAATCACATCCTGCACGTAATTGTACTGAGGAAATCTTGTGAGAGAGGATAATTCCTTTTGTGACCAGGAGAGTTTTCGGTTGTTGCCTGTACGTGCGTAGTAGTCTGCCAGAATTTCAAGGGAGGTCTGGTATTCTATGCGACTCTTGGCCACCTTCTCAACCAGATCGATTTCACTGGCGTCAGGCAGATCATAGGATGAAGCTGAAATCATGGAGTTTGATCCGGTGTATGTACTGTTTGTGCCACATCCCACACAAGATATAATGATCACGATCAATGTCAGCACGCTTGCTATCCTAGCCATTATGGCCTCCTTTCAAACTAAATCATGCGATACGCTTGACTTATGTTAACTTAAGACCTGAGGAAGACTCCGCAGGTTGACTTGGGAAACCTGGCTATTTCCCCATCAGTAAACTGTACGCCATTAAAACAGTTTTAAAGGGATCGTCAAGCAAAAACAAATGGTTGCTGGGAAGTTTGTGCTTTAGAATCAGCTTATTGCAGAGACGTCAAAAAACGATTAGAACTTACGTGATTAATTGAACCTGTTCAGGGAGATGCTATGACGTTTTCAATTAAACTGATTCGAAAGATGATTCTGGTGGCCATGGTGCTGATTGTATTCTCCAATATTGCCCAATGGGTTGGGGATTCAATGTCCAAGGTGGTCGGCGCAGTGTGGGGGATTGTGGCCGCAGGGTTGGCCTATTTTTGCCGGACCAAGGCAGTGAAGACCCATGCTGTGATCACGGACAAGAAGTACTACCTCTGGCTGATGGTGCCCGTACTCTTGACAATTATCCCGTTGATCCTGCGCGTACACAGCGTCTTGACTGCTGAAGCCAAGTCCTGGTGGATTCGTGCCTGGGAGACCCTGCCGGTGCTGGTAAATTTTATTCTGCCAGTGGGCATTCTGTGGGTGGCGTATGCTGCCTTGACACGGCATATGCCCAGGTCCGAGACGATTGACCAGCCTGTCAAGCATGCTGGTGAAGCGTCCCAGATGGCGGACTCCCATCAGAGACTTGGTGAATCAGAGGCCTCCATGTAATGGCATTTGGCCTGCCGGACCGCCAGAGGCGGCTTGTTTTGTCATGGGGAAGACGTTATTATAATGGTTAGGCTGTTGACATAAAGCGCACAGGGTTTCGATATTCCGTGATTGCCCACGCAGTGACGGACTGGACTATAGCGGTTGTCTTTGTCTATGAGGAGGATTGTCATGTTAAGAGAACGGTTGTACCTTGTACTGGGTATTCTGGTGATAGGCTCAGGCATCACGCATGCCGAACTGGTGGCGCACTGGAAATTCGACGAAGGGGCCGGGACCGTGGCTTTGGACTCCAGCGGCCATGGCAACGACGGTGTGTTTGAGGGGAATCTCCTGTGGGTCCCCGGGCAGTTGGGTGAGGCTTTGGAGGGGAACGGCAACACGGATGTCATACACGTCCCCAATGCTCCCAGCCTGGATATCACCGATGCCGTGACTGTGGCCCTGTGGCTGTACGGGGGGACCCCTCCGGATCAACCGATTTCCAAAGGGGAGTGGAGCGTCTCTTACGGGATTCGTCTGGATGATGCGGCCGGACGCCTGAGGCAGGTGAACTGGCGAGGTCGAGGCCCGGCTGCACCGGCGCCCGGCAATTCACTCAATTCCCTGACTGCGCTGCCCAACAACGAGTGGGTTCATGTGGCTGTGACCTTTGACGTGGCAGCGCCCGGCAACAACCAGAAGATCTTTATCAATGGTGTCTTGGACGCCGAGAATCGATCGGACACGCCGCTCAGCAGCAATACGTCTGATGTGCGTTTGTTTGCGGAAGGGTATGCCAACACCAATCGCTTTATTTTTGGGGGCATGCTCGATGATATTCGTATCTACAACACGGCCTTGGCAGACAGTGACATTCCGGCCATTATGAAGGGTACGCCGGAGGAGCTTGCCTTTGGTCCCAGTCCGGATGACGGACTCACTGATGTGCTGCGTGACGGGGTGCTCACTTGGACACCGGGCAAATTCGCGGCTGAACACAACGTGTATTTTGGAGAAAGTTTCAGTGACGTCAACAGTGCGACCGTGCCAGCCGCGTCAGGCCTGACTGCCAATGCGTTTGATCCGGGCCGTCTGGTATTTGATCAGACCTATTACTGGCGTGTGGACGAAGTCAACGGCGCGCCGGACAGGACCGTGTTCAAGGGTGATGTCTGGAGTTTCACGGTAGAGCCCTATTCCATTCAAATCCCTGTGGATGTCAATGGTGTCACCGCGTCGAGCTTCAGCGGGAAGAACACACCGGCCATGACGGTCAATGGGTCCGGTTTGACAGGCAGTACGCACTCCACAAACAGCGAGCACATGTGGCTCAGTACGCCGGGAGACATGTCTCCCTGGTTGATGTACGAGTTGGACAAGACACAGAAGCTGGACAAGATGTTGATCTGGAACTCGAACAGCAGTTCAGAAGGATTCATTGGCTGGGGTCTCAAAGATGTCATCATAGAAACCTCCGTGGATGGTGCCGAGTGGACCGCCATCGCCGAGGCCACGCAGGTCAATCGGGCCCCTGGTCTTCCGACCTATGATGAGCCTCAGGCGATCGACCTCGGTTTGGTCCCGGCCAGGTATGTCAGACTCACAATTTTGAGCAACTGGGGCGGTCTGCTCAAGCAGTACGGTGTGTCTGAAGTTCAGTTTTATGGCTTGCCTGTGTATGCGCGCACGCCCAGTCCGGAATCCGGTGCCGTGGATGTCGTTCCCAATGCCGTGGCCGCCTGGCGTGCTGGCCGTGAAGCGAGTCAGCATACGCTGTACCTGGGTATGGACGCGGATGCTGTGGCTGAAGGGTCATCGCCCTCTGCCTCCTCCATGACCCACAGTATCGATCTGAGTGTGTTTGATCTGGCGTTGGGTGCCACGTACTTCTGGAAGGTCGACGAAGTCAATGAGGCAGAGGTCCCGTCCGTATGGGCAGGCCCCGTGTGGAGTCTGAATACGGCAGCGTTCCTGGTGGTGGACGATTTCGAGAGCTACGGCAATCTCAGTCCGGACCGTCCGTTCCAGACGTGGCTTGATGGTTTCGGGTATTCGGCGGATGAGTTCTTCCCTGTGACCTATGCAGGCAATGGTACAGGGGCCGGCATCGGTCATGACATCTGGGGTCCCAGCAGTCCTTACTTCAATGGCCAGATCATGGAAACAGAGAATACCATCGCCGGCAGCAGTCAATCCATGCCGTTTTACTACACTAATACCGGTGGCGCGGCATCACAGACGGAACGTACCTTTACGCCGTCCCAAGACTGGACTGTGGGTGGCGTGCAGACTCTGTCCATCGCCTTCCGTGGCCAGGCCGGCAATACCGGGTCGCTCTTTGCCATCATCAACAATGTCAAGGTCACGTATCCCCTTGATCCGAGCCATATTGCCCTGAGTGCATGGCAGGCCTGGAATATTGACCTGACCGCAGTGAACACCAACCTTCAGAACATCACGAAGCTGGTGATTGGTGTGGAGGGCAGTGGTGCCGCGGGTATGATCCTGATCGACGATATCACACTGCATGCGGCGCCTGGTGAAATCCTCACACCTGTTCAACCGGGAACCAGCAATCTCATTCTTGACTACACGTTTGATGCCGGCGCAGGTGCTTCCATTGCGGATGCATCGGGCCATGGCTATACAGGCACCTTTGAAATTCTACCCCAGTACGCTGACGGCGTGTCAGGGAGTGCTGCCAGCTTCAACGGCACAAGCAACTACATCAGTGTGCCGGCGTCCGTGTGGTCCTCTGTGAGTACACAGTTTACTGTCTCCTTCTGGGCCAGGGGCGATGCCGACCTGGCAGACAACTGGGGCTTCTTTGCAGGAGACGCGGCGGGAAGAATCGTGTCGTGCCATCTCCCATGGGGTGGTGAGGTCATCTTTGACACCACGCCGGGTTGGGCCGCAGAGCGAGTCATTGTCGGGGCAGCTTCGGATGAGTTGACAGGTCAATGGCGTCACTGGACCTTTGTGAGGAACACAGAAACCGGTGAAAAGCAGGTTTACATGGATGGCCTGCTCTACGGGAGTGCCGCGCCTTCGGCGGACCCCATTGCAGGGATCGATCGGTTCTTTATTGGTGCCGGGGATGGCGCCGTTAGCCCGTACATGGGCCTGATGGATGATTTCCAGATGTATGACCGGGCCCTGTCTCCGGAAGAAATTCTCTGGTTGGCAGGTGTGACAACGCCCATTGACAAGCCGTTCTAAATCGGAACGATTCGAGTTCTGAAAAAAAGATTGAGTTCAGAGTGCGCGGCCTTGGACCTCCAGGGCCGCTTCATTCATTTGTTTGGCAGGGCCTAACCGCAAAGAGCCATTGGAAATCCATTGAACCTCAAACGATCATGATTGAACCTGGGTGACAGGTGTGTTTCAGTAGGAGATCGAAGCCATGGGTACGCAAAGAAGAGCGTTTACATTGATTGAGCTATTGGTGGTCATTGCGATCATTGCAGTGCTCATGGGCATCCTGATGCCTGCACTGAAGAAGGTCAGAGATCAGGCGCGTGCAGTCACCTGCAAGACGAGTCTCAAGCAATGGGGTCTTATCTGGTACATGTATACTGAAGACCATGACGGTAAATTCAATGTCGGGGCCTACAATGGCAGCTGGGCCGCCAATGACTGGCCCGTGGTGCTGCTGGGTTACTACAAAGCCAAGGGGCAATTGGCTACGTGTCCGTCTGCCAAGCTTTCCATGGCCACTGGCGGGAATTTTGCCCAGAGGGCCTGGTCGTGGGACCAACAGGGCTGGGGCAACATCCGAGCCAAGGACCCGGAGATCCAGGATTCCGGCAGCTACGGTGAGAATGAATGGCTCTGTGATCGTGCCGGGGACAACTACTGGAGAACGCGTTCAAAGATCAAGAAGCCGCAGGAAGTCCCCATGTTTTTTGACTGTGCCTATGTGGATGCGCAACCGTATGATACGGACGGCCCTCCGCCGCAGGCCGAGGTCGATGCAGCGACCAGTGAGTGGAATATTGTCTGCATTGACCGGCATGGCGGGTATATCAACATGGTATTTGCGGACTGCAGTACCGTGCGTAAAGTCGGCCTCAAGGAACTGTGGACCTTGAAATGGCACAAGAACTTCAATACCAGCAACAGATGGACCAGTGCTGCAGGTGCGAATACCGCGGTGTGGCCTGATTGGATGCGCAGCTACAAAGACTTTTGAGAATGAAGGCAAATCATAGAAAAGCCTGGGATCTGTCGCATCGGACCAACGGGGAACCGTGAACCTCGTATTTTGGAACCCGCTCAAATAGCAAGGACCTGTACGTATTGTACAGGTCCTATGGTATGTTCAATTGACTTACTTGTCCCTATCTTGGTCTGTCACTGATCTGGGGATAGTCAGCATCATACACGCGAAGCTGACTATCCACGGCTTCTATAACCACATTCAAACAGGGGCTGTACCCTAACTCTCGGAAATGCCACGACACCGGCCGCACCGATTGAATTTTAATCCGGGCACGACATTTCAGAGACCTATAGCGGGCACCTTACGCAGGGAGCTGCGGAATCATGCCCAGCATGAACACCATGGCAAAAATACCGACGGTCTCGACAATACCCATGGCGATAAGCAGAAAAGCAAATCCCTTGCCTTCACTTTCGCTCAGTGACCGTATACCTGCAGCACCGATCAGGCCCTGCATCCACGCAGAGAGCATTTCTCCAAGTCCAGTCGCTAGGCCAATACCGAAAAGCAGGCCTGCACTGGCCACTGCAATCTCTGGGTGTTTCAAGACATTCCCAATTTTGTTCATCACAATCATGGCATACAGAGTCTGGCTGATGGGCATACCCAGGAGGATGATATAGGTAAAGCTGAGCGTTTTTCCGCTCTTACCTTCTTTTCCCCAGGCTCCGGCTGCAGATTGTCCGGCCATGCCGATACCCACAGCACTGCCCACAGCAGCAAGACCTAACATTAAGACAATGCCCATTTGTCCCAAGAAGGACCAGCCTGCCCCGACTTGTGCCAGGATACTGAACATGCCATTTGCTGCAACATCGCCTAATACTGTAGGTGCGGTCATTTTGTTACTCCTGTATCATTTTTTTACTAAAAGGTTTATACACATACCCTGTCCATTGCATACCGAGATTGTTGGAAAACTCCAGCATATTCAAGCGAACGCCGTGGGCAAATAGTGCTATCATGGCCAATCCGAGGTTCAGAGCATGGCCGAATACCAGCGTAGGTACTGCGATAAGCCATGACCCGGAATCCAATGCCAGTTGATTAAAGCTGGCAGCAAGTACGCCGCTGGCAAGGCCTACTGCCATCAGACGAACGTAACTGATAATATCAGAAAAGGCACCCAACATGGCCAGAGGGTAGTTGGCCACGCCGGTTAAAACAGTCTTCAAAATGTTTTTGCTTGGGGAATCGAATAAAATGGCCAGGACTGTTCCCGCGATCAAGAGATAGGGCCAGGGTGTAGCCCAGCTCAGCTCTGCATTCAACACGAACATTCTGACCACGCCAAGCATGCCCCAGATAAAAACAGCCCAACCCACTTTTCCGAGAAAACGTAAATCAGGGAATAGTCTGAGCGACTGCCACATCTGGGCTGTGCTCAAATGTATCGTGCCCATGACAAAGCTGATCTGCATGAGCAGAAACCGGGAACTATCTGTCATGTTCACGGCAATGAGAGGCTTGTAGAGGATAAAGCCAAAGAAACTTCCGCATACGAATCCCCACAGAAGAGACACGGCACCGACAATGATGAGCAGTTGTGTGAACCTGTCTCCCAAAGCCGGAGCTACTTTTTTATACGCTAATAGCAGGCCTATAAGAAGGATTGCCCCGTACCCGCCGTCTCCGATCAACATCGCTGCAAAAATAGGCAACGCCAGCATGAAGGGGATAGAAACGTCAAATTCACGATATCCGGCCACTGTCCCAAGTACATCAAAGAGGCCTTTAATGGGCATGGCCCACTTGGGATACTCAATGAGTGTCGGGGGCTCTTCGTCTTCCTCTGGTTCGACGATATCCACAGCCGCCTGGATACCCAGACCCTTGAGCTGGTCAGACAGGCCGTGTGCTTTGGATGAAGGCACCCAGCCCTGTATGGCGAACAGGGTGGAGACATTCATACCGCTTCGCACCGCGATACACGACTCGGCTTCTGTATCCAGGGCCTTTCGAAAGATCTTCAAGTCCTCTGTCAACACAGCCAGTTCGGCCAATAATTGATCATTCTCTTTAATCGACGTATCAAGTATTTCAGCTTCAGACTTGACAGTCGGCAGGTCCTTGGCAGGCCAGGGCACCGACTTGGCACCTTCCGGGGCCACAAACTGACCTGTCCGATCAATCACGCCAATCAGTACGCCCTTACCGGATTGTGTCAGCACTTCAAGACACTCTGATTCGAGCGCGGGAAGATCTTTCTCCTGGACCATGTAGAATTGAATATCGAGGCCTGTGTCCCGCAACCCACGCAATGTGCTCAGTTCGACAGACCCCCACATGGCCAACTGATCTGCCTGACGGTGCAGCGACGTAAGTTGCTCTCGTTCGTCCAGAATGGCCTTGTACAATGCAATGGCTTCTCTGGCTGCAGCCAGTGGCGCGACGTCCGGGGCTTTACCCTTGGGTATGATGCCCTGGAGTATCCGGATCGCCATATTCACATCGGTCATGGCTTCCAGGGTCTCATCCTGAGCCACGGCCTTGGATGCATCGATAGGAGCCACGTGCACCACCCCAAGACCGCCCATGGCGTCCAGGAATTGATCCTGGTCGCGGGTTTGTGTTACGATATAGACCTTGGACATTGGCACGATCATACAGCCGCCACCTCCCTGGAGCTGTTCATCAACTCCTTTTGTACCAGCTTGGCCTTGGCAATCTTGGCCCGGGCCACGCCCGCAGTCATCTGATCGCCCACCGCGATACGGATACGTCGAATATTGTCCTGGGTCTCAGGGATTTTTATCTTTTCAAACAGGTTCACGCGCTGCATCACCTTTTTCAGCTCGGCCAGAAGCAGATCGAGACAGGCCTGCAGCAGGGTCAGCTCCGCGGTCAAACGGTTGACTTCACGCAGATCCTGGACTGCCCGGTCCACCCAGGGGGCCGTACCGAACAGGCTGTAATCCGTCAGAGAGAATGTCACGCCCTCAAACTGCGGCACGGCGATCCCCGCCACACTGCGGGTCCCGGACTTGACTGTCGCGGTCTTGGCCAGGGCCTGGACATTCACGCCGGCGACGTCGTGAAACACCCCTTTGTACGCATCCACGATTTGCTGGGCCTTGTGCACGTCAGCGTTGACCTTGTCATAGGTCTGCTTGGCCTGCACAATCGAAGACTGTATCTGCTGCTGCTTGAGTTTGAGCGTGGGTAAATACCGCTCGTATCGAGCCAGCGCGTCACGCTGGAGTTTCAGCTCGGTGCGTGTGAGTTTTATCTTTCGTTTTGCCATAGACGATGGGATTCCTTATGCCACTGCTGCGGTTTTGGGCCAGTGCTTTTCAGTAATGGCGCCGCGAATGCCCGTCTCTTCCGGCTTGAAGCATTCGGCCAGAATGTCCCAGCACTGGTCCAGCGCATCGAACAGCCGCAGGTTCAGTGTGAGATCCATGACCTTGGACTCAAACAGGTCACCGTATTTCATGAGTCGTTCGTCCCAGTCCGCCAGTTCAAAGCCCATTTCGTGCTTTTCACGACTCTCCTGACACTGGGCATAGAGCTGAATACAGGCGTCCATGATGGCCCGGTGGTCATCGCGGGTCTTGCCGTTGACCAATTGTTTCAGTCGGGACAGAGATCCGAATGGCACAATCCGGCCGCCGCGCAGGTACAACTGGCCTTCCGTAATATAGCCGGTGTTGTCAGGCACGGGATGAGTGACATCGTCACCCGGCATGGTGACGCAGGCCAGCACGGTCATCACGCCGGCCCCGTCGAAGTCGACGGCCTTCTCGTACCGCTTGGCCAACTGAGTATACAGGTCGCCCGGATACCCGCGGTTGGACGGTACCTGTTCCATGGTAATGGCGATTTCCTTGAGTGCATCAGAGAACGCCGTCATGTCGGTGAGCAGCACCAGCACATTCTTGCCCTGCAGGGCGTATTGTTCACCCACGGCCAGGGCCATGTCCGGAATCAACAGACATTCCACGACCGGGTCGGCGGCGGTATGCACAAACATGATGGTACGGCCCAGCACGCCGGCCTCATCAAAACGCTGACGGAACTGGAGGTAGTCATCGTGACGCAGGCCCATGCCGCCGAGAATAATCACATCGGCATTGGCCTGCATGCCCACGCGTGCGAGCAGGTCATTGTAGGGCTCTCCTGCGATGGAAAAGATGGGCAGCTTCTGCGAGCCGACCAGTGTGTTAAAGACGTCGATCATGGGAATGCCCGTCTCGATCATCTTGTCCGGCAGGTTTCTCTTGATCGGATTCACAGCCGGGGTGCCAATCTCAACGGCCTCGGCCTTGACCTGGGGGCGACCGTCACGCGGCTGGCCTGATCCGTCAAACACACGGCCCAGTAGATCGTCTGAAAAGGGGACCTGGAAGGACTGTCCAAGAAAGCGAATCTTATCGCTATTGGAGAGGCCTTCCGTACCGCCAAAGACCTGGAGACTGACCTGATCGTCTTCGAGCCTAATCACCTGGGCCAGCGAGGAGCCCTGGTTGGTGGTAATCACAGCCAGTTCATCGTACCCAATGCCAGTGGCCTTGACTGTCACCACGGTACCGGCAATCTTTGTTATCTCGTCATAGAATGTTCTCATGCTGAACCGCCTTTACTATCTTTTAGCGTTTCCTAAATGGCCTTGTCTTTGCCGACGCTGTGCGTTCTGGAGTTATTGACCCTTGCCCTTGGTCTTTGACTTGATGAAACTGTCAATCTCTGCCAACATGGTCTTGAAGTCACCGCGTTCAATGCCCTGATCGTCGCTCATTTTCATGATCGCAGTATCCTTGTCCTGTCTCTCGGATTCAGGCATCACACTGGGATCCCATGGGGCATAGTTCCAGTCGCGAAACAGACTGCTGATCTTCATCAGCACCTGGCGGGCTTCATCTTTACTGGTAAAGCCAAAGTGGGCATCGATGACTTCCAGCACCTTGTCAAACACGAAGCACTGGCGGTCTCTTGACGTGGCAGCCTCCACATCGTCAAAGGCGTTTTGCTGAAGGTAAGCGGAGTCAAAGAACTCGGCCTTGAGCATCATGGCGAAGTCTTCCACAGGCGTGCCTTCTTCGCCCACCACGGTCATCATCTGGCGGACCTCATCGCCGCGTCTCAGTACGCGTTTCAATTTTTCCATCTTGTCAGGATCAATGATACCCCTGTATTTGGACCAGCTATCCAGCGGATCAATGGCCGGATAACGGCGTGCATCGGATCTGGCACGACTCAAACCGTGGAAGGCACCCACCACCTTGAGTGTGGCCTGCGTGACGGGCTCGTCAAAGTTGCCGCCTGCAGGACTCACTGTGCCGCCGATGGTCACGGACGCGATTCTGCCGTCATTGAGCTCCAGGGCGCCGGCACGTTCGTAGAAGTTCGCAATGCGACTTTCCAGATACGCAGGAAAGGCCTCTTCGCCCGGGATTTCTTCCAGACGGCCTGAAATCTCACGCATGGCCTGGGCCCAGCGACTGGTGGAGTCTGCCAGGAGCAGGACGTTGAGACCCAACTGGCGATAGTATTCGGCCAAAGTCACGCCTGTGTACACAGAGGCTTCGCGTGCTGCCACAGGCATGGCAGAGGTATTACAGATAATGATCGTACGTTCCATGAGGCTGCGCCCGGTCTTGGGGTCTTGCAGTTCAGGGAACTCACGAATGGTATCCACCACCTCACCGGCACGTTCGCCGCAGGCCGTGATGATCACGATGTCCACCTCAGCATAGCGCGAGGTAATCTGCTGGAGCACGGTCTTGCCTGCACCAAACGGACCCGGGATACAGTAGGTCCCGCCGCGCACCACGGGGAACAGAGAGTCCACAATGCGGACACAGGTCACCATGGGATCGGTGGGCAGCAAACGGCGTTTGGCGACTGCCAAAGGACGTTTTACAGGCCAGGTCTGCTGCATGGTCACAGGGATCTTCTTGCCAGTGCTGTCCGTGAGCAGTGCGACTTCATGGGTCACAGGGTACGCACCGGCCTCGGTCACAGAGTCGATGGTGAATTCTCCGGTCCACGAAAACGGGACCGTGATCTGGTGATTGAAGATGCTCTCCGGCACACTGCCCAGCACATCACCGGCCTTGGCCTGATCGCCGGCCTTGGCCGAAGGCGTCCAATCCCATGTCTTTTCCGTGTTCAGCGCTTCCACGTACGTGCCTGGCTTCAAGAAGAAGCCCGCCTTTTCAGCCAACTGAGGCAGGGGATTCTGGAGGCCGTCAAAGACCTGTCCCAGCAAACCAGGGCCCAAGGTGGCTGACAGCATGTCCTCTGCAAACTCCACAGGGTCTCCCACACGCAGGCCGCGTGTCTCTTCAAAGATCTGAAGGTCCACGGACTTGCCTCGAATTCGAATGGCCTCGCACAACAGTTTGGCACCATCGCTTCTCAGGCAGTGACCCACTGCATTCTTGACTACACGCCCGTTTACCTGGGCGACCACCATGTTTCCAAAGACGGCTTTGATTCGTCCATCCACAACAATTACCTCATTATCAGCCGATATCAGTATTGTGTTAACAGCGTTATATTCATACCGCTTATTTGGGCCAGGAAGAGAACGCTCCACGCAGGCCTGTTCTTCTTTTTAGTCTGTCTGAAGACGACGCCAGCGGTGCAGCAACACCAGCTTGGCCCCATACGCTTCCAATTCTTGCGCGTGAAAACTATACCACTGGCCATTCTGTTCCATCCACTCCCACCGGGCCTTATCCAGGGCCTCCAGTGCAGCCAGGGGATCAGGGGCCGACGACCAGGCTGCCAGGGCGCCTGCGAAATCGGCAGATGAATCCGCCAGTTCCGGTGTGACTTGATAGGCCATGGGGTCCAGTTCCAGGGCGTGGGCTCTGGCTGCTGCCAGGGCATTGCGCAGGCCTACTTCAAATCTAACCCAGGCCTTCAAAAAGGCACTGTTGCATTGCCTGGCAGTGTCCCAGGCGTAATTAAAAAATGCACCCCAGAGTGCATCCACATGTAAGCGGCCGTCCTGTACGTCAGCGTCCAAATCAGGCGACAGATAGGGCGGTAATACAGGTATGTTGTCAGCATCGACCTCTGACAGCACTGAAAAATCTGCTTGATCAGTGGTCAATTCCCCGGACATGATCGCCTCGCGCTGTACCAGGTCGTCCATGAGCAGAAGCACCTTCACGGTCTGTACAGGGCCGTTGGCCTCGGACAAACGGTCCAGCAGATCCTGTTTACCCATGGGAGGATTTGCTCCAAAGGTATCCAGTCCTGGCAGGGCGCTGAGTAAATAGTCGTATCGACGTTGTGTCATGATGATCCTAACCGCTTGAAAGGGCCTCTAGGCCTGGTTGGCGATAGCACTGTCCAGAATGTGACGCAACTCAGGATCAATCATGTCTGCCAGCAGGGCGGTCACTGAATCCGCACTGACTTCCACTGTCGTTCCTTCGATCTTATATTCGAAACCGGCGTGAGCCAGACTGGCCTTGACTTCAGCCTGAATCCCCTGATTTTTCAACGCCTTGACCAGATCCTTGAGCGTACTCTCGATGAGCTTTCCCTTGAGTGTCTCAGGCACCACAATGTCTGCTGACACAGAGGCTTGAGCGTCCGCCTTGGCATACGCAGGAATGACCTCACGCAGCACATTGGCCAACGTGTCTTCATCGGACAGGGCTGTGCCAACCTCTCTGGCGAGCAGGGCGGCGAGCAATTGGCTGAGTTTTTCCTTGAGGGCGAGCAGGGCATCGCGCGTGGCCAGTTCCAGACTGGAGTCCATGCGTGACTTGATTTTGTTGGCTTCAGTCTCCGCCTGGGCGATCATCTGATCTGCCTTGGTCTTGGCCTGGGCAATGATCTGATCGGCCTGAGATTGAGCTTCAGCTTCAATCTTTTTTGCAGCTTTTTTGCCTGCATCCACGCCTTCTGTTTTCAGTGTCTCAACAAAAGCTTCAATATTTTTGGGCATAACCAGTTTCCTTCTGTTTGGATTCAGTACAAAACCGAAGCGAATACTTATACTTAGTGTCAGGCGGCTCTATCACTCACTGAACAACACATTTCAAAGATCATAGCAGCCTGAAAAATGGCCATAATGATGCAATCCCACTTAAACAGTAGGATTTCTCCAAGGGTACGAACCTGTCAACGCCCTAAAAAGAAGAGGACATACTATCAACAACCTTTCAGTCAATCAACTTTGAATTCTCAATGAAATAAAATTTAGTCGTTAAATACTTTGCCGGAGCCTAATCACACAAACGGGAACACCCTGGCATCATACACTGACCGATTGATTGAGTGCTTGACGTAAATCCTGGTATTCATAGGGAATATCGATCGTGTCGCACAGGGCCTTGATTTTATCCAGTGTCTGTTCCGTCACCTGGTTCTGCAGGTCCGACTCCCCCTGGCAGCCATAGATGCGACAGCCGGAGAACCTGTGTTCATGCACAGAACAGCGGTTATCCTCCAGATAGGGACACTGACCCGAGTGCATGGCTTTGAGATTCTTGCGGCCAATCTTCTCTGAGAAGTAGAGCATTTCTGCGTGGGTGACATACAAGCGGTGTCCGTACGCGTCAAAATCACAGCATTTTCCACAGGCAGTACAGGGCCCCACAATTTGCGGCTGAGCGCCCAGGATCTCATCCAGCCATACGTAAAGACGGCTGATTTCTTCGACGACAGCCTCATTTTGACTCATCGGTCCACCATGCCTTTTGTTTTTTTAGTGCGTCTATCTCATTCATACTGAAAAGTCTGCCGCGATTCATGCCAGGGCAGGACTGAGCGGCCTTGTTCCAGGTGTGGGGACTTTCCAGGTTCGAGGCCCAAAAAGGCCATGTCCTGCACTGGTTGGGGCGTACAGAGTAAATTGTGCAGCGTTTTTCATGGTTCTCGGTTTTCAGAAAGATGCAGTCCTTGGAACAGGGTTCCTCAATAATGGTGGTGCGACTGCCAATCCGTCTGAGATACTGTCGGCGAAGCTCATCCGCTGGGAGCTTGAGAAACTCCGCAATGAACTCAATTTCCGTGTGTGTGGCCCAGATAAAACCCTCTTCCGGACCGGAACAGCAGTTGCCGCAGCCTGTACATTCAAAATGCAGGCCTGCAGCATACCAGGGGATTTTTAGAGGCATAGTCTTACCATTTTAATACAGCGCCAGTATCCGCGCTGGTGGCCAGGGCAGCGTATTTGCTCAAACAACCCCGGGTCACTCTCGGAGCCGGAGCCTTCCATTGGGCCTTTCGTTCGGCCAGAACCTTATCCGTGAGGTCGACGTTGATGGCATTGTTGGGAATGTCGATTGTCACCATATCGCCGGGTTCGATCAGTCCAATGGGACCGCCCACCGCGGCTTCCGGGCTGATATGACCGATACAGGCACCGCGTGTTCCGCCGCTGAAGCGTCCATCCGTGATCAGGGCCACGGATTCACCCAGGCCGGCACCCATGATATAGCTGGTGGGACTGAGCATTTCCTGCATTCCGGGACCGCCCTTGGGGCCTTCGTACCGGATGACGACCACATCGCCGGCCTTGACCTTGCCGCCCAGAATGCCTTCGCAGGCCTCTTCCTGACTCTCGAAGATCACGGCCGGGCCGGTGTGGGTGAGCATGCCCTTGGCCACGCCTGCACTCTTGACCACGCCTCCGTTGGGGGCCAGATTGCCCTTGACTATAGACAGGCCGCCGGTCTTGGAGTACGGATTGTCCAGCGAGCGGATGCATTGCAGGTCTTTGCTGTCACTCTGAGCCACGTTTTGGGCCAGGGTCTTGCCGGTCACAGTGATGCAGTCCCCATTGATCAGGCCGCTTATTTTGCTGATTTCCTGGATGATGGCACTGATGCCGCCGGCTGCATCCACGTCTTCAATATGATAGTCACTGGAAGGCGAGACCTTGCAGATATTGGGGCACAGGGCAGAGAGTTCGTTGATCCTGTCCAGGTCATAATCAATGTCCGCTTCACTGGCAATGGCCAGTGTGTGCAGGACCGTGTTGGTGGACCCGCCCATGGCCATGTCCAGAATCAGGGCATTGTCCAGGGACTGGCGCGTGATGATGTCCAGGGGCCTGATGTTCTGAGTGATCACCTCCATAATCTGCTTGCCTGCGGCCTTGTACAGGTCCTGGCGTCTGGGATCCACGGCCAGGATGGTCCCGTTCCCGGGCAGGGCCATGCCAATGGCCTCGCACAGGCAGTTCATGGAATTGGCTGTAAACATGCCTGAGCAACTGCCCTCAGTGGGACAGCCCGTACATTCCAGATCGTGCAGCTGGGCTTCCGAAATCTGGCCATTGTTGAATTGGGCCACACCCTCGAAGATACTGATCAGATCCACGGTTCTGCCGTCTTTGGTCTTGCCTGCTGCCATGGGGCCGCCGGACACGAACAGGGTGGGGATGTTCAGTCGCACCGCGGCCATGAGCATGCCTGGCACGATCTTGTCGCAATTGGGGATGCAGATCATGCCGTCAAAGCAGTGGGCCTTGCCCATGGTTTCCACTGCATCGGCCACGATTTCTCGCGACGCCAGGGAGTATTTCATGCCGCCGTGGCCCATGGCAATCCCATCGCACACGGCAATGGTGTTGAACTCAAACGGGATGCCGCCTGCATCCCGGACCGCCTGTTTGACCACGTCGGCCACTTTATTAAGATGCACATGACCTGGCACGACCTCGCAAAAGCTGTTGGCAATGGCAATAAAAGGCTTGCCCATGTCCTGATCGTTCAGACCACACGCCCTCAACAGACCTCTGTGCGGAGCCCTCTGGAACCCCTGTTTTACCTGATCACTATTCATAAACTACATCTCCAACGGTCACGTCATAGCTTCAAATTACATAGGCTGCATAGTGTACTGTCAGAGACTGGACAAATAAAGAAAAATCGAGTATACACACATGGGATTGGCATGAGTTGTGCCTCTTGATCAATGTAGGAAGGTCTCATGGATGTAAAACAATGTCGGTTCTTGGGCCCTGGGCTCGTGGTGTGTCTGTTGTTTTTTTCAGCATGCTCAGGCGCCGTGTCCGTCACTCCCGCGATGGCTCCGGTGACTCAAGTCGAGACGTCTGTACCCAAACTCACCCTTCTGTATCAGGTCGGCCAGAGGACCACGTACTGTCTGAGTTCTGAAGTCACTCGGTCCGTGCAGTTCGAAGGCATTCGGCCCGATGACGAGACACTCGGGGTGTATGCCTCTGCAGTCACAGGCGCCCTGACTGACGTGACATGGTGTCAAACCGTGCAGGGAGTGGATCCCAATGGCCAGTCGCTGCTGCGCATTGAGCTCAACGGTTTGACGTACAAGGCGTACCGTGCCGGGGAATTGGTCGTGGATTATGACAGCACGCGCGATGAAAACGAGACCACAGCCCTGGAAGATGTGCCCGGGCTCACGTATGAGGTTCGCGTGGACGCCAGGGGTCACGTGGTCCAGGTCATGGGGCAGGATGAGGCCCTGGCCGGGTTGGACAAGGACAAACCCCATTTCACGAGTGCCAGGCGTCTGGTCTCCAAAGAGGTGATTCAGGCCCGGCATTCAATCGAGGCATTGCACGGGGCCCCGGATCGGGCGGTCAAGGACGCGGCATGGTCCACCCGACAATCGTTTGCCTTTGGCCAGTTGGGCGGCAAGCAGTTCAACAAGACCTACACCTGCCTTGGCACCACGCAGGGATCGTCTCTGGTTGAGATCCGCATGGCAGGCATTCTGACCCTGGATAAAAGCCTCTCAAGCGTCACGTCGAAGACACTGCCATTTTCCAGTGAAGATCAGTATGCAGGAACCTTGATCCTGGAGACTCGCACCGGCCAGGTCAAGACCTACCACGAAACCCTGGCCGTGGATTGGACCTTTGTGGATCCTGCGTCCATGAAGGAGGCGGAGCCCCGCAAAGGACACATGACCGCCAGACAAGCCTTCCTGCTTGAGCGAAAGGATGTTCCCCAGTGACCCGACCCGTATTCAAGAGACCTGTGGCCTGGGGGATGATTCTGGCCTGTGTCTCCCTGTTGACTGCCGGTTGCGCCAAACCGGATCTGAATTCGCAGCCGATGTCTGTCAGACCAGTTGTGCGGTTTCATCAGGGCGAGACCCTTCACTACCTGTTTACGAGCCATCGTAGCATTGAAGTGCAGTGGGACGCCCAGGCCCTGGCACAGGGGGATAAGAACGCCGCTCAAACCATGACCGAGACACTGACCCTGCGCATGGCGTATGAGCCCGTGGCAGTCACCCCGGAGAAGACCGTGCTCAAGGCCACCTGCGACTCTGCCGTGGTCAAACGGTCCAGCCTGACAGGTACCCGTCGTGCCGCACGTGATCCTGTGGAGCTGATGACCGGGCGGTCCTTTGTCCTGGTGCTGGATGCTCGGGGCCGGATCACCGATGCCAATGAACTGGACGCGCTGCTCAAGGAACTGGGCACACATGCCTTCAGACTCAATGGCAAGGACCGCATCAAGGATCAGGACATGATCAACGATGTGGTGGCCTCCCAATGGTTTCTCTGGGATGCAGTGACATCTATGGATCCCAATGTCGAGCGTCCCGGCGACACGTGGACGTCCAGACTGTCTGTGCCCACGCCCATGGTCCTTAGAAAGGCCAGAGATGTCACGTATACGCTGGCCGATGTGAATGACATGAAGGCCACTGTTGACATGACCTGTGTGCTGTCGCCTGACAAGGCGCCGAGGTCATGGCCGATTCCGTATGCCGGGACCTTCCAGGCAAGCGGCACATTCGGGTTTATCCGGGGATTCAAGGTGTTGAGCCTCACAGGGCAGGGGGCCGAGCAGTTTGACCTGGCCCTGGGCCTGAGCTTGGGCTATGAGCAGACCTATCACATGGAACTCCAGGGCATGATTCCCTTTAGCATGCGGGTCATGCCCAGGATACTGATCGATCAGACGTTGAGTATGACATTGGAACACACGGTTTCCCAGGGAGCGACGGACATTGGAACGAAATAATCTTTGGGCGCCCTGGCGTATCGGCTATATTACGGCACCCCACAAAAAAACCGAAGGATGTTTCTTGTGTCACCATCAGGAGCAGGACAGCCAGGATGATGACAATCTGGTGCTCTGGCGTTCTCAATGGTGTGTGGCGGTCCTGAACCGGTATCCCTACAACAATGGTCATGTGCTGATTGCACCCAAACGTCACTTTTCAGATCTCTCCGAGGCCACAGACGCAGAAATGCTCGACCTGATGCATCAGGTGCGTGACAGTCAGGCCTGTCTGAAGGAGGCGGTGAATCCGGACGGCTTCAATGTCGGCATCAACACGGGACGCTGTGCAGGCGCGGGTCTGCCCGGCCACCTGCACATCCACGTGGTGCCCAGATGGAATGGCGACACCAACTTCATGAGTGTGTGCAGTGACACGGAAGTGATCAGTCAGAGTATGAACGAGCTGATGAGCTTGTTGAGACAAGCTCATCAGTCGTAGTTTTAAGTTTTAAGTTTTTAAGTGTTAAGTGTTAAGTGTTAAGTTGGTTGAATGGGCATTCGCCCATATTGTTTATTTTTGTTTTAGACGGAAAGCTGACGGCTGACCGCTGATAGCTTTTCTTTAGGTTCTAAAAGATGAAATCCTATGCAGTGTCTGAATTGAATAGTCGGGGGCGTGCCTTTTTGGAAAAGGCGCATCCGTATCGCACGGCGTTTGAACGCGATCGGGACCGGATTATCCACAGTTCTGCGTTTCGGCGTCTGGAAGGCAAGACGCAGGTGTTTACGCCGGGTCTGGATGACTACTATCGTACGCGTCTGACCCATACCATAGAGGTGTCGCAGATCGGGCGCACCATTGCCAGGGCCCTCGACGTGAACGAGAGCCTCACGGAAGCCATTTGTCTGGCGCATGATCTGGGCCATGCCCCGTTCGGGCATACCGGGGAACATGTGCTCAATGATCTGCTCGAGGGCTGCGGCGGATACGAGCACAATCGTCAGAGTCTCCGTATTGTCACAGAACTGGAACACCCGTATCCTGAGTTCATGGGTCTGAATCTCATGTATGAGACGCGTCTGGCCCTGGCCAAGCATCGCAGTCCGTACGATCACCCGGAACACGGAGGCGGTTTCCTGGAACCGCAGTGCACGCTGGAGGGGCAGATTGCCGATCTGGCAGACAGGATTGCGTACAATTGTCATGATCTGGAAGATGGACAAAAGGCCCGCCTCATCCAACCGGACCAGCTCGTGACCCTGGAGATCGTGAGCTGCGCTCAAGCTGAAGTCCATGCCGAGACCCTGGATGACTGGACCATCAAACGCACGCGCACTGCCAAGGCCATGCTCAATCGCCTGGTGAATGACTGTATCGAGACCAGCAGGCAGCGCCTTGCTCAGGCCGGCGTGGCCGTGCTGGAGGATGTGACACAGCAGGGTGACACGCTGATCCGTATTTCCGACGACGCCGATCAACAGCTCCGGACGCTGGAGCGTTTTTTGATGGATCATTTTTATCTCCACCCCACATTACAGAAAACCGCAGATCAGGTCAGGCAGTGGCTCACCACCCTGTTTGAATCGCTCTGTCACGAGCCCACGCGCATGCCGCGCTACTTCCAGAGCTTTATTGAATCACGCGGGCTCAAGCGGGCCGTGGCAGACTACATGGCCGGCATGACGGACCGATACTGCTTGAAACTGCTGGGTCATTGACTTGACCGGATTTTTCGAGTAGGGTCTGGGGCTTATGAAACGACTGATGACATCTTGTTTTGGATTGGGGTGGATGCCCATTGCGCCCGGCACGTGGGGGTCCTTGCCGCCCATGGTGATTTTGGGGGTGATGGGGCATCTGGGCATGACACCTCTTGGGGTCGCGATCGTGATGGGCGTGCTGTTAATCTGGGGATCCTTTGTGTGCGTGGCCCTGGCGCCGGCAGCCATGGCAGCCACAGGCAATAAAGACCCTGGCGAAGTGGTGGCAGACGAATTGGCCGGGCAGGCTGTGTGTTTTCTGGCAGTGCCCTTCATGGCAGTGCAATCCATGACCGCGGTCCAGATCTGGATGATCGCTGTCAGCGGTTTTCTCCTGTTTCGCGTGTTCGATATTATCAAGCCCTGGCCTGCCAATCGTCTGGAAGGCCTGCCCAACGGCTGGGGCATTCTGGCCGATGATCTCATGGCAGGGCTCTATGCCGGCCTGTGCCTGTGGGTGACGGTACAACTGTGGATCAGTGCTTAGCGGAGTGAAGGAAAGTCAATGGCTGTAACCTATTGTAGTGAGACTGTCACAAAACTTCAGCAACAGACTCAGCAATTGCATCTTCACCGACCCATGAGGGTGGGGCGGTTTGAACCGGGTACCACGCTGTCTTATGATGTGACAGCCGTGGGCCGAAAATCTCAGGCCAAGGTTACACTCCAGATCAAACGGTTTGTGGGCGGCGGTTTTGCCGGACAGGTCTATCAGGTGGAGATCCTCAAGATCAAGGGCAAGGCCATTGACGGATTGGCAGTGGGCAGCGTCTGTGCCATGAAGATCCTCATTCCGCCGTCCAATTTTTCCAGGGTATTTCGTGACACGCTCTACTGCATCGGATTTCAGGGACCGTTCCAACTGCAGGTCAATCCCACGGCATCCAGGGCAGGGGCCCTGTGGCAAAAATTTATCCGGCGCGCTGCCAAGCTCCGCTTTGGAGACGAGGCCACGGTCACGGATATCTGTGCCACCTTTGTGGACGATCAACTCGGCAGCTGTGGTGAACTGAGTGAATGGATCGACGGGCGAACCTGGCTGCTCGAGGTGGACGACCACCTGGATCTGCTCAAGAAATGGCGCCGCAACAAACAAGACGAAGACCCGAGGCTGGGGTCTGCTGAATACCGTGCCAAGTATCGCTTTATGACTGAATTTGTGGCCATGCTCCATGACATGGGGGCCCACGAATTTGCGCGGCAGTATGAATGGTCTACCTGCAAGAGTCAGCCCAACTGTCTCAAGAGAAAGGCCTCCGGCGCAGCGCCGGACAAGGGCCTCACGGCCGTGGATTTCCGGGCAGGGCTTGTGCTGCTGCCGGTCCTGCCCATGAGTCCGGGCGACTTTAAACTGATCGCCCATGGGCTGGCGCGGGGCAGTCTGGTCCAGTTCGACAGGGGCAATCTTGAGACCTTGAAGGCCTTCATGCAGGCCAATGCCAAGGCCTTTTCCGATATGTGGCCTTTGTACGAGGAACTCAAGGCTGCAGAAGCCGTGTATCGCAGCTCCGTGCCGGACATCACACACAACGGCCTGCGTTTTCTGTACAGCGGTCCCCTCTGGTCCCAGATCCGCACCAGTTCGATTACCGGGTGGCGTGTCACGAACCTCATTGACAAGACCTGCGAGGCCGTGTTCATGAAGGCTCCTGTCCAATCCCTGATCTTTTTGCTGGTGGGTCTGCTGGGCGCGGCCGGCAAGGTCGTGGCCTTGGCCGGTCTGGGGACACTCCTTTTTGCCCTGGTCATGGGATTCGGTTCCGCCGGTGCCTTGTCATGGCCTTTGATGGGCGTGGCCGGTGTGATGCTGGTGGATGGGTTGGCCCTGTCCGGCGTGTGCAGGGCAGGTCGAAAGTATCTGGGCCGGGCAGATTGGCGCAGGCACTATCAATGTCTGCTGTCACAACCCGCCTATTTGAAGCAGGCCCTTCAAGGCAAGATCCTGGAATCGGTGGTTCAATGGCACAGGGCCGGACGCATCACAAAAGACAAGGCCACAGCGATCAGCACAAAACCGGGTTTGTTTTTAATGCACCTTCCCCTGTCTGTACTTCCGGTCGGCCTGCACCGGTTTCTCACGGACCCGGCCTATGCCAGGGAACGCCTGGCCTTTATCTTTGTGCGTCCCCTGCGTCTCTACTTTGATGCAGCGCTGAGAAACCAGTGGATGCTGGACATGCTTGACGAGGGCCAGAAAAAGCACATGCTCACAGACGAAGATGCGGTGACCATCCGTTCGCAGCTCAAAGAGCCCTACATTCAAAAATATCTGGTCAGTCTGGTCGTGCACATCATGACACTGCCTGTCACGCAGGTCGTGTCCGGCATTGTGGCCTGGGTCTTTTATCTGCAGCATCCGGATATGGACCCCGTGGAACGCGGGCTCAAGATCGGTGCCATTCTCGTCCTGTTTCAGATCATTCCCATTTCACCGGGCTCCCTGTGTCGAGGCCTGTATGTGGTGTATCTTGTGATCAAGGAGCGGGACTTCAAGAACTACAACATTGCCGTATTCCTCGGCTTTTTCAAATACGTGGGCTATCTCGCCTTTCCCATCCAGATGACCTATCGGTACCCGGCCCTGGCGAGATTTATGGCAGGGCACTGGGCCACTGAAGCGGTGCACATGGTGCCGGTCTTTGGTGAACATGGTGCCTTACTTGAGCGCTGGGTCTTCAACCTGTTCTACAACTGGCCGCTCACGCTTCGCAGACGGATGCAGCAACGGGCCGAGAAACGAGCAGATCAAGCCCCTCGCTACTGGCACAGTCTGCTCTGCGGTGTTGGCGCGGCCGGCATGCTCGCCCTGGCAGACAAGATCTCTCTGAGCAGCACTGCCGAACTGCCCCAGATGAGTGACCTCTGGTGGCTCGTGATCCTGGCAGGTGTCGGCTGCGGCGCACTGGTCACACTGGGGTGTCGAGGGGCTGCCCTGAGCAGGCGGATCATGACCGCCGCATTGATCGGCGCGTTTACGGGCGCATTGTACACGCTCTTTTCAGGTCACTTGGCCGGCATGGCTCAGGTCCCTGTAGACGGTCTCGGCATCACGTGCGTCTGGCGCATGTTTGCCTTGACCATCCTGGTCACCCTTGGGGCACTTGTGACTGAAATCTTGCTGCCTGAATAGGAGGAACACGAACATGAAGATGTCTGTGACATGGCTGGTATGGATGTGGATGGTATGGCTGCAGGTCTCGACCGTGGCCAGTGCCAGGCCCAATGTGATCGTGATCCTGGCCGATGATCTGGGCTATGGAGACACCAGCCTGTTTGACGGATGGGTCAAGACGCCCCAGATCGAACGCCTGGCCTCAGAGGGATTGACCTTTACGGACTTCCACACGAACAGCTCTGTGTGCAGTCCCACACGTGCAGCGTTTCTCACGGGCCGTTACCAGCAGCGTGTCGGTATCATCGATGTCATTGCCAGTCATCTGGATACGCCCGGACTCGAGACCACGGAGCTGACGATTTCGCGGCTCATGAAACAGAATGGATACAGGACGGCCCTGTTCGGAAAGTGGCATCTGGGCATGGAACCGAGACATAATCCCATCCATCATGGATTCGATGAATTTGTGGGCTACCTGGACGGCGCAGCAGATTACCACAACCACAGGGACTGGTACAACGGCCTGAACCGTCAGGACATCAAGGGGTACACCACCCATCTCATCACAGACCACGCCGTGCGTTTTATCGAGGAGAACAAGGCCAGACCTTTTTTCCTGTATGTGGCCCATGAAGCAGTGCACCTGCCCTTTCAGACACCTGCCGATACTGTGGAGAACCGACCGAAAAAGAAGCTCACCAGTCAGGAGATGTGGGACCCGGAGAGGATTCGCCCGAAGTACAAGATCATGCTGGAAGAGATGGACAAGGGCATCGGCCAGATCCTGGACACGGTCAAGCGCGCCGGCATTGCAGAGAACACGTTCATCTTCTTCTTCTCTGACAATGGAGCGATCGGGTCAGGCGGCTCCAACCAACCGTTCCGCGGCGGCAAGTTCAGTCACTACGAGGGGGGACATCGTGTCCCTGCGATCGCCTGGTGGCCCGGCAGGATTGCAGCGGGCGTCACCACCCATGCCACGACCATGGCCATGGACCTGTTTCCGACCATCATGGATTTCACGGAAATTGCCGTACCCGAAACGCGGCAGTTGGACGGGACCAGCATGGCAGACCTCATCCTGCACCAGGCCGCATTTCCTGACCGGCAACTCTTCTGGGGGTATGAACCCAAGCTCGGCACGGCCATGCGCGACGGGCACTGGAAGATGATCGTTTCCTCAAAGAAGTATGAGCTGTACAACCTGGATGAGGACATCAAGGAATCAAACAATCTGGCCCAAACCTACCCGGAACGTGCCGCAACCATGAAAGAGACACTCCTGAACTGGTCGAAATCGGTCAGCCTCCCGGCCCCAAAGTAAACGTAGATAACCGGGAAGCGGGCGACCAGGGGGCAGGGGGCGGTTGCTGGTTGTTCGTGGTTGGTCTTGACGGCTTGAGTGAGCAGAGCTTGTGACCAGGGTGCGAACGGGCGCGAGGCATTTGTTGTTTTTAAATCGGTGTCAGGTCAGTCGAACAGCCTGAGCTGGGGATCTTGTTTCCTGGTGTGTTTTTTGTAGTCGGTCCTGGCCTGTTCTGTGAGTTCTTCTTCGATGGTCATGAGGAACGGGCTTTTGGGGAGTTTGTATTTGCGGCCATGGACGATACGTGATTTTGCCCAGGTGAGGTAGAGCAGGTGTTGTGCCCGGGTCATGCCCACATAGAGAAGGCGGCGTTCTTCGGCTTCGTTGGCGGACTGTCCTTCGTACAGATGGTAGGGCAGGAGGCCGTCTTCACAGCCCACAATGAACACGCATGGGAATTCCAGACCCTTGGACGCATGCAGTGTCATGAGCGTGACCTGCTCCACGTAGTGTCGGTACGCATCCACGGACTGAGCGGTTTGTGTGAACCTCAGGAACTCTTCGGCGGACTGGTCTTGCTGCTCTGCCAGGGCCAGCAGTTCCCTGATGACATGCGCATGGTCAATGGCATCACGGATGAACAGGTGATTGATCAGGCCGGACAGGGCGTCTCTCGCGGGACTTTCCGGGGGGAGCATCAGGTCGTCCAGGTCGGTGTGCTTGAGGATCTTGGCGTCCAGGAGTCGTTGCTTGAGAAACCGGTTTTCCGGGGCAATGGCCAGACGCAGGCAGTCGAGGATGGACTTGATCGGCGCCTGCCTGAAGAACGGTTCCTGAGTACGCGTTTGACAGGGGATACTGTGGTGATGGAACGCCTCTTCCAGGACGTCCATCTGTGCACTGGTCCGACAGAGCACGGCAAAGTCGGACAGGCTTTGGATTTTATCGTGGGCATGTCCCTGACTGATACCGCTGTCCATGGAATAGAATCTCAGGCCGCCGATCATCTGTTCAATGGTGCGCGCCACGAATTCCGCCTCTGCCTTGTCACTGCGTTGTTCCGTCATCCGGAGCTTGACGCCGGATTGAAGGCCCTGGAGCAGAGGGGACGGGGTTTGGTTTTCTGTATGTACGATCTGGTGCGAGGCCCGGAGGATATGGTCGGAGCATCGATAGCTCGTGCTCAGGCTGTACTGACGCGCCTCGGGCCAGTCTTCCAGGAACCGCTCGATGAAACGGACATCTGCACCTCTGAATCCATAGATGGCCTGGTTGGGATCACCGATGACGTAGAGATTGTCCGAGGGCGCAGGCGCGAGCATGCGAATCATCCGGTACTGGGCGAAGTTGACGTCCTGGTACTCGTCCACCATGATCCAGGGGAAACGGGCCCTGTAATGCCGGGCGACATCTTCGTTTTCCATCAGCAGTCGCGTGGCCCGGAAGATCAGGTCGTCCAGGTCCAGGAGATCCTGATCTGACAGGGCATTCTGGTAGTCCCAGTAGAGCGGCCCGAGGTCCTCGTCCTGGACCTGCTGCGGCAGGGTGAGCTGTTGTTTGGCATCTGAAATGGCCTGGCTGATTGGATGGACCTCACGGGTGTCGCAGCCCAGATCCTTGAGGAGCTGTATCTTGTCGTCCGGATCAATGAGCGTGAGGCGGTCGTGGATCTGTTCCTTGAGGATCATATAGCCCAGGGCATGGAATGTCTGGAGGGTCACGGCCTGACCCTGCTGCGGTCTGAGCATGGGCACCAGGCGTTGACGCATCTCCTGGGCTGCCTTGTGTGTGAAGGTCACGGCCAGGATCTGATCCGGCCGGATGGCATGTTGTTTGATCAGATGGACGATCCGGCAGGTGAGCACACGGGTCTTGCCCGTGCCCGGGCCTGCCAGGATGAGGGCCGGGCCGTGCACATGTTCTGCAGCGAGGCACTGATCTTTATTGAGATCCGCCAGGGGATTGTCTGCCTGCCAGGGCGCAGGCCTCAAGACCTCGAGGTCTGCGGTGACTTTTTTTTTGAGGATTCTTTTTGAGGGCCTTGGGGACACGGTCTCAATGGGAATGGGTGGCGTGGGTTCAGGTGCGGCTGCTGCGTTGTCAAACAGCACGGTCTGTTTGCACAGGGCCTGTTTCTCCTGTTCCGTAAAGACCTTGATCACACCGAATTCCCCGTCATAGCCTGCCTGGACATGCACCTCACCGCTTCGCATCCGGCGCATGCCCTCGGCGAGCAGGTCACCGCCTGCGTGACGCAGGTCATCCATGTCCCTGGTCAGGAGTACGTCAAATTCAGAGCCCAGTTTTTCAATCAACTGGTCATAGTGGGCCGCAACTTTTTTGGAGTTGGGACCCACATTCAGGATCTCGGACAGGACCTCCTTGAGCGGGATCATGGAATGGAATGGGTGGCGGTTGGGACGCTCGGTGACATCTTCCCGGTCTGCCAGTTGCGCCACGCGGTTCAACACCCCCACGGTGACGCGTTTGCCGCACACCGGGCAGAGACTGTTTTGTTTGTGGGTCTCGATCGGGTCCCAGGACACGTTGCATTTTCTGTGTCCGTCGTGGTGGTATTTGCCTTCTTCAGGGAAGAATTCCAACGTCCCCAGGAATTGACTGGGATCACCCGTTTGAATGGCGCCGGTCATGGCGTCATAGGACAACTCCGTGTCCAGGCAGTTGGCCTCGCGTCCGAGTTTCTGCGGGGAGTGGGCGTCCGAGTTGGAGATTATGGTAAAGCGATCCAGGGAACTGCAGCGCCAGTTCATGGCCGGATCACTGGACAGGCCGGTTTCAATGGCATGGATATACTGTGACATATCGCCATAACATTCGTCTATGGAATCGAACCCCGATTTGTCACCCATGGCAGAGAACCAGGGGGTCCAGATATGGGCCGGGACAAAGAGACAGTTTTCATCGGCCTCCATCACGATCTCCAGGAGATTTCGCGAATCCAGCCCCAGGATCGGGCGACCATCAGAGGTAATATTCCCGATCTGTCCGAGTTTGACCTGGATTTTCTCCACAGCGTCAAATCCGGGCGCCAGGATCAGATGATGCACCTTGCGCGTCTTGTCGCCTTTCTTGTAGATGGTACTGATTTCTGCACTCAGTGCAAAACGGATGTGCCCGTTCGGGGTGTTCGGGTGGATGGGACCTGCATCCAGACGAAAACTCGGCTTGAGTTGGAACAGGCCGGATTCTGCGGGCTCGAGTTTTTCCCGGAGTTCCTGGGTCCAGCCCGGGTGCGTGAAATCCCCGGTCCCGACCACGGTGATGCCCTTGATGCGTCCCCACAGATCCAGGTGTTCAGGCACCAGCTCCTTGCTGGTGGCAATGGAGAAATGAGAATGGATATGTAAATCAGCCAGGTATTTCATAATGTGGACAAGACCCTTTGATCGTGTCTCTGACCCCTAACCCCTGATTCAACGCCCCTTGACCTTCATTTTGACGCAGTACAGCGAGGTCCTGGCCGTGATGAACAGGGTCTTTCCATCCTGTCCGCCAAAGCAGACATTGGCAGGGCCTTCAGGGACCTGAATTGTCTCGATCAGTGTGCCGGTTGGATTATAGATACGAACGGCTCGGTTGGTCAGATACACATTGCCTCGCTCGTCTATGGTCATACCGTCTGAGCCTTCCGGGGCAAACTGGGTTTTGTGGGCCAGAGACCCGTCTTCCTGGATGCGATAAGAGAAGGTCTTGTTTGCGCCGTGATCTGCGACATACAGTACTTTACCGTCCGGTGTGCCGATCAGGCCATTGGGACGCACCATGTCACTGATTACCCGTGTCACGGTCTTACGGTCGGGCGACAGGCTGTACACATGTTCTCCCTCCTGTTCCATACCGTCTCGATTGCCGTATCTGGGATCTGTAAAAAAGACCCTGCCATTGGGGGCAATCCACAGGTCATTGAGGCTGTTAAAGGGTTTGTGGTTGTACGAGTCGGTCAGCACAGTGAGCACGCCCCGGGGGTCAATGGACACAAGGCGTTTACGGCCGCCTTCGCAGGCGAGCACATGGCCAGCCTGGTCAAAGAAAAGACCATTGGCACCGCCGGAGTCTTCGCGGAACGTGGACAGCGTGCCGTCCACAGACCAGCGCAGAATGCGATTGTTGGGGATGTCCGTGAACAGGATGTTCCCGGTCTGGTCCACAGCAGGACCCTCTGTAAAGCTGAAGCGACCTGCCAGTTTTTGAACGGCGGCACCCTCTGCGATCAGGGTGTCGGCTGTGCAGAGGCTTACCCATGACAGGGCCATGATCAGTACAGGATACAGGTGTTTGGACTGCATAACAATCTCCTACCAGGTCATCTTGGGCATTGGTGTTACTGAACTCAACTCTAGCCCAGGGCCATGACGATGTCAAATGAAACCCGTTCATTCTGTGTTGAAACGGTGCATGCCAGTGCCTGCGGTCAGGCCATGCCCCAGTCGTCGGGATTCATGAGGGGGTGGGGGCTTGCTTCTCTGCAAAGTACGAGCTGCGTGCAAAGGGTTCAGAGATGACCCAGGTGAAGCCGAGGTCGTGGGCGGTTTGTTGCCACCATTCGAACTTTTCCGGTGTGATGTATTCGACCACGTCCAGGGCGTGTTTGTCCGGCTTAAGGTACTGGCCGATGGTGAGGCGGTCGCATTGTACCTCCCGCAAGTCCTTGAGTGTTTGGATGACCTGATCGTCGGTTTCTCCAAGACCGAGCATGAGGGAGGACTTGGTTTGTATGGGACCCAGCACCTGCTTGGCCAGGGCGAGCAGGGCGAGGGAACCCTGATAGTTGCCGCCCTGTCTGGCCACCGGATACAGGGCGGGCACGGTTTCTACATTGTGGGCAAACACAAAGGGCAGGGCCGGCTGGAGGATGGCCAGCGCCTCTTGCTCAAAGCCCATGAAGTCCGGTGTGAGGATTTCAAACTGGGTGTTCGGGCAGGCCTGTCTCACGGCCAGGATGCAGTCTCTAAAGTGGCTGGCCCCCTTGTCCTCCAGGTCGTCACGGTTCACGCTGGTCATGACGAGATACTTGAGGCTCATCTGTTCGACCAGGCGCGCGAGGCGCTCGGGCTCTGTGGGATCCGGCGGCATGGGCCGGCCTGATGGGACGGAGCAGAACCTGCAGTTGCGCGTGCACACATGGCCCAGGATCAGGACCGTGGCTGTGCCGCGTGTCCAGCATTGGCCTCGGTTGGGACAATTCGCGTGCATGCAGATCGTCTGGATGGAGAGGTCTTCCAGGGTGTTGCCTGTGAGGTCATAATGGCGGCCTGCGGGCAGGGGCCTGCGAAGCCAGTGGGGGAGTCTGGATATGGGATGTTTGGTCATGGGCGTGCCAGGGCTTTTTTTATCAGGGTTATCAGGGTTTGTTTGACAAAGTGCATATCATAGGCCTGTCCGGTTTCCTGGGCTGCAGAGGTCATGGCCACGCCGTCCAGGCCGCACGGGACAAAATGCTCAAATACGCTCAGGTCATTTTGAATGTTGATGGCCATGCCGTGAAACGTGATGAGACGGGTCACACGCACGCCAATGGATGCGATTTTCCTGGGACCCACCCACAGGCCTGGAAAGCCCTGCTTGCGTTGGGCCTCCACGCCCAGTGTCCCCAGTAAGTCAATGCCAATGCCTTCCAGCGTGCGTACGTAGTCATTAATACCCAGACCGAGACGCTGCAGATCGAGAATCGGGTAGAGTACGATTTGCCCGGGATTGTGCGCCGTGGTGCCGCCGCCCCTGCGAATGGCAAAGACCTCAATGCCCTGGGATTCAAGTGTCTGTTCGGAGACCAGGAGCCTGTTGGCACTCTGCCTGGCACCGAGCGTAATCACAGGGGGGTGTTCCACCAGCAGAACTGTGTCCGGGATTGCGTCACTTCGACGCTGCTCCACGAGACGCTGCTGCTGCGCCAGGCACTCTGCATAGGCCTGAATGCCGCAATCCACGAATTCAAGGTTAGGGGCTGTCTTTTGCATGCGGCCTAGTGTACACGATTCTATGGATGTAAGCCAATATCGTCTATAAAGATCAGGCCTGCACCCCCGGGCTTGAGGTTGTTGGGGCTGCCCACGCCAATGCTGAGGGCCTTGATGGCGTCCACATGGATGCCTGCCAGATCCGACAGGGCAATGTTCCAGGTTTGCCACCGGGGTTGCAGCACTGCCTGGCTTTTGTCAGGATGGGTTAAGGTGATCCTGTTGCCCTGAGTGTCTTCAAGACACAGATACAGATCATCCGCCCCATTGACGGGAATGCCCAGACTGGACGTGGTATTAAATGGGGCCACGCTGGTGCTGGTGACCTGGGTGAATACGGCCGTGCCTTGGGTCAGATTGTCCTTGTACACACAGTGCATCAGTCCCAGGGAGGCAAATCCGGAGAGGGACATGAAGGGTTGAGTGTCCAGGGTCACTGGCAGCCAGGTCAGACCATCGGGAGAGTGTGACAGGGACAGGGTGGCACCCAGTCTCTGCAGTTTGATCCAATGGGGGAGTGTGACTGTGCCGGGCTCCGAATACTGGCTGATCACAGGTTGTCCCGGATCGCTTCTGTAGTGACATGCCAGTCGGCCGTCTGCGGTCACGGCAATACAGGCCTGCGCGACATTGGGCTCATTGCTTTGCCTGATCATGATGCCGGCCTGGGACAGGGCGTGAATCTCGTCAAGCCTGTCGAGTCTCGCTGAAATGGAGGCACTGCCTGACACGGATTGAGACACAAAGTAACAGCGGTCATCCTCCTGCCAGAATCCGGTACCAGTGCCTGTGAGTGTGAACGTGTCCTGGTGCTTGAGCGACTGTCCCACAGAGTCGGGCAGGCCGTGGAACGCCAGGGACAGTGTCTTGAGAGGGCGATTCTGCTGGGTTGTCATGTTCAAGGGGACCGCAAAGGTTCGGGTCGCTTCAGAGCGTTGATAGCGGTCATCGTTTTGATAGGCCAGAGGCATGGACTGGCAGCCTGCATGGACCATGTCCTGCTCAGCATAGGGACGATCAATGTGTCCCACGGTGGCACCCGTGTTGTTGCCGGGCTGGCCGGGCAGGGGTTGTTGATATCCCCATCCATCGATCCAGGCCTCAAAAATACGTTGCGAGGGTGTGTTGGTGTAGGACTCAAAGTCGTCAATGACATAGTAATTGGCCGTGGAAAACTGCCAGATCTGGCCTGGAGTGACATTGGGCTGGTTCAAATAATTCACATCGTCCACACGCCAGTAATAGGTCCGGTTTGGGGCCAGATTGGCCAGGTCATAGGTGGTCTTGTTCTGCCGCACCAGGAATTCTGAATCACCGGACTGTGCCTGGGCCACAGAGGTGAGGTCCGTGCCCAGATAGAGATCGTGCATCGTCGCAGTGGTGCCGGATTGCCAGGAAAGCCGCGGTGAATGGTTGACAGCCTGGCTGAAATCAAGGGGCTTGGGAAAGTGACTGACTGTCGGCGGCTGCAACGGACCATTGGGTATGATCTGAGGTTCCAGTTGATCATAGGACCAGAGTAGCTGCATTTGAGGATCGCCCTGGTAGTGGGCATATTCCAGGACAATCTGTACAGACGTGCCCAGACCGGGTGGCAACGTGGTATTAAGTTGACGTGTGGGCTGCGTGGTCCAGTCATCGATCACGGTCTGGCCGTCCACGCAGAGCCTGACGCAGTCATTGGCCACTACAGACAGAGTGATTGTCTTGGATTGAGGGATAAAGAGCTGACCGGTCCATCGGACAGAGAACGCGTCCAGGGTGAGGACCCGTCGCAAGGGATTGTCCTGGGCAAAATTCAGGTTCACGCCCTTGTCCGTACGTGTCAGAACCGGATCTTCTCCCAGGTAGGTGTTGTCAAAATATCGGCCCTGGATGCCGCCCTCTGATTCCAGGGTGCGGAATTGCCAGAGATCGCCTGGTGTGACATACCCTGAGCCTTGACGTTCATCAATGCGCCAGTAATAGGTGGTGCCCTTCTCCAAAGGGGGCAGGGGATAGTGCAATTGCCCTGTGCCCACCACCAGACCCAGATACGCAGAGGTAAATCCGAGGCGCACATGCTCCTGGTTTGTGCCAAAGTAGACCTCGTGCGAGACTGCGAGCAGGCCGGCTTGCCAGGTGAGTGTCGTATTCTTGGACGTCACCCATTGCGTGCCTGGCGTGGGATTGGGCTGACTGGCCTGGTACGACAGTGTGGTAAAAGACCAGGTCTCGCCAGTATACAGCGTGCCCAATGCATCCAGAGTATCGATGCGCCAGTAGTAGGTCTGTCCCAATTCAAAACCCGGGCTGAAGAAATAGGATGAGGCTGACCTGGAAAGGGTTGTGATTCGGGCACTCGCTGTCAATACGGGATTGGTTCCCAAATAGAGTGTCTGGGAGGAGGCCTGCTGCGCAGGGGACCACGTCAATCGTACGTTTGATGGGTCTACGGTCTTGTTCCCATTGGCCGGATTGGGCGAGTCTGCCTGATACTCAGCTGCAGTCAGACCGGAACCACATAGGGCGCAGACCAGCCACAACCAACTTAGGACAAAACAGCCACTGTAATGTGGGCCCTGTTGTTGACTCAAACGAACAACCTCCTGCACGGTTATAGAGCAGTGCGAAGCACCTGTAACTCCAGCGACCATTGTAACAAAAACAGCCAATCCGGTCAAGATAAGGGCCTCAGTAGGCGGCCATTTGCCTTTTATTGACCGTGCCATAGAAGTTGTCGTGACAAACGTATGGGATATTGGGTGCTATGGGCAGGGAACGCCTGATGGGAAAGGGGTTATTGTTACGCAGGATTCGTTGAATTTCAGGTCAGAGCCCATAAAACAGTTGAAAAACGCGATTTATACGTTAAACTACTCGGAATTTACCCGTGTTCGTGTGCACGGGATTTGGTTGGTAATTCGAAAGGAGCGAACAACGTGAAAGTTCTCAAGAGCACAATTGGACTTTCAGTACCGAGTCTGCTGCTCAGTGCGACTGCACTGGCACAAGAGGCAGCGACTGGGACTGGACCAGCTGTACCACCGGTAAATGGTACCCCACTTTTGTGGTGGATTGCCCCGGTCATGTCGATCGTGGCGCTGTATTTTGCCTTTGACTTCTACAAGAAGGTGATGGCAGCCGATGAAGGTACGGAAAAAATGAAGGAGATCGCCAAGTACGTGAAAGATGGTGCTTATGCCTATCTCTTCAGACAGTACAAGGTGGTCAGTGGCGTGTTTCTAGTGCTCCTGGCCCTGTTTGCCTTCCTTTCCTACAAGGGCGTTCAGAATCCCTTTGTGCCTGTGGCCTTCCTGACCGGCGGTTTCTTCAGCGGTCTGTGTGGATTCCTGGGTATGAAGACAGCCACGAGTGCGTCATCCCGTACAGCTCAAGGCTGCAGTGAAGGCCTGAACCGCGGCTTGACTGTGGCTTTCCGCTCTGGTGCTGTGATGGGCCTGGTCGTGGTCGGCTTCGGTCTGCTGGACATTGCCCTGTGGTACTTCCTGCTGGACAAGATTTTCTTTGCACTGGATCCAGCCACTGGCCTGACCAAGGGATTCGGCTCTCTGGTGCATGCCGGTTTGACCCAACATGAAAAGCTCGTGGAAATCACAGTCACCATGATCACCTTTGGCATGGGTGCTTCAACCCAGGCCCTGTTTGCACGCGTGGGTGGCGGCATCTACACCAAGGCCGCTGACGTGGGTGCTGACCTGGTCGGCAAGGTAGAAGCCGGTATTCCTGAAGACGATCCTCGTAACCCTGCTACGATTGCTGACAATGTGGGTGACAACGTGGGTGACGTGGCCGGTATGGGTGCTGACCTGTATGAAAGTTACTGCGGCTCGATTCTGGCCACTGCCGCCCTGGGCGCCGCGCTGCCAGGTATTGATATTGCGACGCGTATGAACTATGTGCTGGCGCCCATGATTGTGGCCGGTATTGGTATTGCGCTGTCCATTGCGGGTATATTCCTGGTCAAGTGTAAAGAAGGGGCGACTCAGAAGGAACTTCTCAAGGCCCTGCTCGTGGGTACACTGGGCAGTTCCGTTATGATCTTGGTCGCCTTGGCGATCATGGCCCTTCCGGGTATCGAATTGATTACGTGGGGCATCTTTGGCTCTGTGGTGTCCGGTCTGCTTGCTGGTGTGATCATTGGCCAGATTACGGAATTCTATACGTCCGCCGAATACAAGCCCACCAAGGGTATTGCCGAACAGGCCAACATGGGTGCTGCCACGACGATTATCGATGGTTTTGCGACGGGCATGTTTTCAACGGGCTGGTCAGTGATCACCATCGTGATTGGTATTCTCTGTGCCTTTGGGTTTGCTGGTGGTTTCACCAATCTGTCCATGGGCCTCTATGGTATTGGCTTTGCTGCTGTGGGTATGCTGTCTACACTGGGTATCACCCTGGCCACTGACGCATACGGTCCTATTGCAGACAATGCCGGTGGTAATGCAGAAATGTGCGGTCTGCCCAAGGAAGTCCGTGAAAGAACCGACGCCCTGGATTCTCTGGGCAACACCACGGCTGCCACAGGTAAGGGTTTTGCCATTGGGTCTGCTGCTTTGACTGCCATGGCACTTCTCGCCGCCTATATCGAAGAAGTCCGCATCTGGATCAAGAAGCTGGCCATGGCCAATGAAGACGGGATTTATCAAGTCGGTGACAAGCTGTTTGCGGCCGTGGATGGTATTACCAGAGATGGCGTTCAAGCGCTCAACGTGACCACTGCCAGCGTGATGGACTTTGTGAATGCCTATAACATGAGCATCATGAATCCCAAGCTGATCTGCGGCCTGTTCATCGGCAGTATGATGGCCTTTGTGTTCTGTGCCATGACCATGAAGGCTGTGGGGCGTGCTGCAGGTTCTATGGTGAACGAGGTTCGCCGCCAGTTCAAGGAAATTCCGGGAATCATGGAAGGCACAGGCACGCCTGACTATGCCCGTTGTGTCTCAATTTCTACTGCTGGTGCACAGAAGGAAATGATTATGCCTTCCTTGCTGGCCATCATTGTGCCGGTCGTCACCGGTCTTTTCCTGGGCGTGGCGGGTGTCATGGGCCTTCTGGCCGGCGGCCTGGCTGCAGGTTTTGTGCTGGCCATTACCCTGAACAATGCGGGTGGCGCCTGGGACAATGCCAAGAAGTACATTGAGCAGGGTGCTCATGGCGGTAAGGGCTCAGAAGCCCACAAAGCCAGTGTGGTGGGTGATACTGTGGGTGATCCGTTCAAGGACACCTCCGGCCCCAGCCTCAACATCCTGATCAAGCTCATGACCATGGTGAGTGTGGTATTCTCCGGTGTGGTCGTGAAATATGGTGCCCAGATTACCGAGGCCCTGGGCATGGGCACCTACTAAGCCTATGCATGAGGTTGACGAATCTCGTTAATCAGTGTAATCTATCGGGGCGGTCCCTTGGGGGCTGCCCCGTTTTTTATTGTTTGCATGAAGGACAGTCGATTGACTAAAAAACCGAATGAGCAGGCCAGGGAGTTTTCGCTGGCTGCTGCAAAAATTGCACAAGACACGCATTGCACGGATGTTGTGGTTCTGGATTTGCAGGGTATGTCGCCTGCGACGGACTTTTTCGTGGTGGCCACAGGCACCAGCAACAGGCAGATGCGCACCGTATGTGACGATGTGAGCCAGGCGGCCCGTGATCGGGGATTTCGTAAATATGGTCGAGCCGGATATGAAGAGGCCAAATGGATACTTTTGGATTTTGTGGATGTAGTTGTCCATGTGTTCAATGAGGAATCCAGGGAGTATTACGACCTTGAAAATCTGTGGCCCGATGCCAAGTTATTGCACGTGCCCCAGGAGACAGAGCCCGGTATAAAAGACACAGAACCCAGAAGTGAATAATGCGTACTATTGTAGAGCTGCTTGAAGAGAAAATCAGTGAAGCCATGACCGAGTTGAGCGGTCAGGCAGGGTGTTCTGCCATGGTCAGGCCAACGGCTGATCCCAGGTTCGGGGATTACCAGGCCAATGGCATCATGGGCTTGGCCAAAACCATGAAGACCAATCCCCGAACCCTGGCGCAGAGCCTGGTCGCCGGATTGGACCTGTCCGAGATGTGTGAGACGCCGGAAGTCGCTGGCCCCGGATTCATTAATCTGCGGCTCAAGCCCGAGTATCTCAATGCGCGCCTCAAGGCCATGGCCAGGGATGTCACCCGCTTGGATATTGATCCGGTGGCCGCCTCCC
>JAIPFM010000162.1 GCA_021736645.1 Phycisphaerae bacterium
CGCAGTACAATGACTTCTTCATGTTTAGGTTCCTTTCAGCAAGCTTTAGCAATCCGTTTGCTGCCTTCCCGAATAAAGGCAGCTTACATCTACGATACTTGCTACCTCTTCTGGGAGGAACCTATATGTTTATCATGCCGTAATTATTAACATTTTGCCTTGCCATTGAAATTTAACTCGGTATCATGCATCATTATGGCTAGAAGTCTACGAATTGAGTATCCGGGGGCCATTTACCATGTGCTGAACCGTGGCAACTATCGAAAGCCGGTTTTTGAGACGCCTGAGGCCCGGGATGCCTTTGAGGCCTGTTTGTTTAGGGCCTGTGAGAGATATGGCTGGCGTCTGTATGCCTACTGTACACTCAGCAACCATTACCACTGTGCCCTGGAAACGCCGGAAGGCAATCTCTCCGTGGGTATGCAGTGGCTTCAGTCTACGTTTGCCAATTGTTTCAACCGAGCTCATCAGGCACATGGCCATCTGTTTCAGGGACGGTTCAAGAGTTTGATCGTGGAACGGGATGAGTACCTGGGGCCTTTGATTCACTACATTCACCTGAACCCGGTTCGGGCCAATCTTGCGACGATGGATAAGCCGGAGACCTACCGGTGGTCTACCCTCTGGTATCTCCATCAAAAGAGGAAGCGGCCGGTCTTTGTGGACTTGGACCTGGGGCTGAATTACGCAGGCAACTTAGTTGACACACCCCAGGGACGTCGGCAATACAGAGCTTATTTGGCTTGGCTTCAGGAAGATAGCTCCATGAAGCGGCAATTGCAGTTTTCAACACTATGCCGGGGCTGGGCCTTGGGTAGCAAGACGTTTAAAGAGGCATTGGTCGAAAAATACCTGCCCGTGGGTTCTGCTGAGCATCTGGAAGGCACAGATCTTCAAGAGGCGAATCAGGTTCGCTGGGAGACTATGGTCAAGGCCGGTATGAAGTCTCTGGACAAAACCAAGGCGGATGTACAGTCGGACAGGAAAGCTGCTCTTTGGAAGGTCATGATCGCATGTTTCATGAAGGAGCATTCGAGTGTCAGCAATGTTTGGCTGGCGAACCGGTTAAATATGGGTGTGCCCCAAGGGGTGAGCCGAAGCGTGAGTCAGTTCCAAAGAAGCAATGGCCAGAAACAAAGACAGTATCTGGAAATGTTAAAGATTACGGCATGACCCCTTTAGTGCATTAAAGATTACGGCATGACCCCTTTAGTGCAACAATATGGATATATCTGAACCGAAAATATCTACCGGACTGACGGGGCTGGATACGCTTCTGACCGGGCTGTTACCAGGTGACAATGTCGTATGGCGTGTCAATGCCATTGCCGATTACCAGGCCTATGTCACGCCTTTTTGCCAACAGGTTCTTTTTCAGAAAAAGGAACTTGTGTATTTCAGGTTTGCCGAGCATGCCCCCCTGGTTGAGTCCCAGCAGGGTGTGACGACTGTTGACATCGATCCGCAGAGGGGATTTGAGCATTTTATTGTGGGCGTACATGACACCATATCACGCCTGGGTCGAGCCGGTTATTACGTGTTTGATTCTATGTCTGACCTGGCCAGCAGCTGCCATAGCGACAGAATGATTGGCAATTTCTTCAAGCTGACTTGCCCCTACTTGCGTGAGCTCGAGGCTGTTGCCTATTTCACCTTTATGCGGTATAAGCATTCCTTTCACGCGGCACAGCTCATATCCAATACGACCCAGGTGTTGCTCGATGTGTACAATCACAACGGGACCCGGTATGTGCAGCCCTCCAAGGTTGAGGGACGCTATACACGCTCTATGTTCAAGCTCCATGAACAGAAGGAAGATCGCTTCGTTCCGGTCAAAGAAAGCCTGAACATCACCAAGGTCCTGTCATCCGTGCCCTGGCCCGGGCTCACGTCGGCAAGCTATCGGATGATCGGTGTGTGGGATCGTATGTTCATTCATGCCGAAGGCGTGCTTGAGTCGCTTGAGAAAACTGGGTGTCCATCAGAGACATCTGACGAGATCTTTTTCCGACTCATCAGACTGGTCATTTCCCGTGATGAACGAATCCTTGCTATTGCGCGCACCTACTTTACGCTTGCGGATATCATCTACATTTGGAAGCGGATGATCGGAACAGGCTCTATTGGCGGCAAGTCAGTCGGCATGTTGCTGGCGCATGCTGTATTGCGCAGGGAATCGCCGGATGTCTATGGGAAACTGGAAGCGCATGATAGTTTCTATATTGGCTCGGACGTGTTCTATACCTTCCTGGTGGAAAATGAACTCTGGAAAGAGAAACAAAAGCAGAAAGACCCTGACCGTTTTCTCGATCACATTGACACGGTTCATGAGAGAATACTCAAAGGTTCTTTTCCTGAATATCTCATCCAACGTTTCTCGGACATGCTTGACTATTATGGACAGTCACCGATCGTTGTGCGGTCCTCCAGTCTGCTGGAAGATGCCTTTGGCAATTCCTTTTCCGGTAAATACGAAAGTGTGTTCTGCCCCAATCAGGGCACACACCAAGAACGGCTTGAGTCGTTCTTAGATGCAGTAAAGACGGTGTATGCCAGCACAATGAGTGCCCAGGCGCTGTCGTACAGAAAGGCCCGAGGCGTCCTTGCCCAGGATGAACAGATGGCGCTTCTGGTCCAGCGTGTCTCGGGAAGTCCCAGGGCAGAGCATTATTATCCGCAGCTTGCCGGTGTTGGTTTCTCGTTCAATCCCTATGCCTGGAATCGGGATATCGATCCCAGGGCCGGAATGATACGGCTGGTCTATGGTCTCGGTACGCGGGCCGTGGAACAATCGGACACGGATTACACGCGTGTCGTGGCGCTCAATGCGCCGGAAAAACGACCCGAATCGAATTACGAGGAGGTAAAACGTCATTCCCAGAGAAACGTTCACCTGCTTGACCTGACGAACAACTGTTTTGCCAAAACCGAGTTTAACGCCCTCGCCTCCGAAGAACCCTTCTGTGACCTCTTTGCCTGCCGGGACGTGGAGGCTGAGCGTTTCTACCGGGAACGGGGCATAAAAAACAAACAGGCGTGGACACTTACCTTTACAGGGCTTATCGCGGAAACGGCATTCATTAGCGACATCCGTGCGATACTGGACACCATCAGAACGGCCTATCGTTCAAATGTGGATATCGAATTCACCTGTAATTTCCATGACCCCGATGGCTACAAGATTTGTCTGGTACAGTGTCGTCCTTTTCAGGTAGATGAAACCGATATAGTCAATGTGCGTATGCCCGACATCACTGAGCCCAATACGATTGTGAAGGCCCATGGCGCAGTCGTAGGACGGAGCAATCCCACAGCCATCGAGCGTGTTGTCTTTGTGGACCCTGCACAGTATGGACAGTTGTCTGAAAGCCAGCGCTATTCAGTGGCACGTGTCATTGGTGGACTATTCAAACCAGAGCATGGTCAGCGCAGAACCTTGCTGATGGGGCCCGGGCGATGGGGCACCAGTACACCATCTCTCGGCGTACCCGTCTCCTTTGGCGAGATACGTTCTGCGTATGCCATTCTTGAGATCGATTCCATGCATGAGGGTCTGGTACCGGATCTCTCTTTGGGCACCCACTTTTTCAATGAAATCGTTGAGACCGGCATGATCTATCTGGGCTACTTCGGCAATAGACAGGGGAACGTACTGAAGCAGGATTTGCTGCGGTCCTTACCCAATGTCCTGGGCGAGTCGTTGCCGGAATCCGGCGATTGGGCGCAGGTCATACATGTCATTGATTGTCCCATTGAAGGGCGGACCGTCAACATCGTGGCAGACCCGGTGGGTCAGATCGGGGTTCTTTATTTTGGGTAAGCGCGATGTGGTTCAGACACATCGGATAATGACTTTCTGCCTGGAGCTGGCAGCTTCGCTGGGGCAGCCCTGGACATAGTACTTAGCGATGCGCTGAAGTGTAAAAGAAGAAGCTATCAGCCAACAGTCAATAGCTTTCAGCCTTCAGCCGATTGGTTTTAGATTATTGGGTGTTGGTTTTCTGCGGTTTGCGCGAGGCAAAAGAAGAGCTATTGGCAAAAAGGTCTCTCACAGAGGCCGCAGAGTACGCTGAGTTTTTTTGATTCAATGACCAATACTTTTGTTTGTCCCTGCGTGCTTCGCGAACTCAAGTGAGTGAAACGAACGGGCGCGAGAACTTTAATCGATGCTGCTATGCCAGACGCCCGTCGTAGTCGGTGCGTCCCTGTTCGGGGACCAGGGGAAATGTCACGGGGCGGCAGTCGCGCTGCGAGCGATACAGGGCCGTGAAGATCTCCACGGTCTTTCGGCCTTCGCTACCGGTGACCAGAGGGTCACGATCATTTAAGACGGCCTCCAGGAAATCTTCGACCTGGCACTGATGGTAATACTCCATGGCATTGACCTGATTGAAGAGACGTGTGTCTTCTTCCTGCCAGGTGCGCAATCGATCCTGCTCGCCGGGGATGGTCCAGTGATCGTTGATGGGGGCCTCTTCTATGTCTGACATGCCGGCAATGAACATGGCCCCCCCGTCTGTCTGTACGCCCACGGTGGCGCCGCTGCTGCCGTGGACCAGGACCTTGCCGTACAGGGCCGGGTCTTGTGAATTGCTGAGAATGAGGTTGCCCAGGCCGCCGTTTTTAAAACGGAGCACTGCCACGGCCGTGTCTTCGACTTCGATGCAGGGATGGTTGAGATTGTCCCAGTATCCAAAGAGTTCCTGAATGGGTCCCATGTACCACTGGAGCAGATCCAGTTGATGCGGGGCCTGATTGACCAGAACGCCGCCGCCCTCCTCCTGCCAGGTGCCTCGCCAGGGGTCACTGTCATAGTAGGCCTGGTCGCGCCAGCCGAGCAGGGTCGCAGTGCCCAGCACCGGAGTACCGATCTTGCCGGCGTCAATGGCCTGTTTCATACGCTGACACGGGGCATACAGACGCCGCTGGCTCACCATGCCGAGCTTGACATGCGCAGTCCTGCACGCCTCGATCATGGCATCGCAATCGGCCAGAGACGAGGCCAGGGGTTTCTCCACCAGCACATGCACGCCCAGAGCGGCCGCAAGGACCGTGGCCTCGCGATGCGCAGGGTGTGGTGTGCAGATCACCAGGACATCCAGGGATTCCCTGCGTATCATGGCTTCCAGATCGGCATAGGCAGTGACACCGTATTTTGCGGCATACCGATCTCCCTTTGCCTGCGATCGACTGCACAGGGCACGAAAATCCGAATGGGTCGTATTGAGCAGGGCCTTGGCGTGGAGGTCCGTGACCTTGCCGCAGCCGACAATACCGGTTCTTAATTTATGCATGATTGGGTTCCAGAATGACCTTGATCAGGCCTCGCTCACGATCATACAGGCGTTTGAACCAGGCCGCTCCATCCGCCAGCGGGGCCTGAGCACTGATGAGCGGATCGACCTTGATTTCCTCCCGGGCCATCAGATCCAGACAGATCGGGTATTCGCCACACGAGGCGCAGGAACCGTACACTGTCAACTCACGTGTCACTACGGCCTGAAGCGGAAAATCGACGTGTGCCGACAGGTTGCCCACCAGGGTCAATTGCCCACCCTTGCGTAACGCGGAGATGGCAGTCTGTACGGGTGAGGTCATGCCCACCACCTCAAAGGCCACATCGGCGCCGCGTCCGTCTGTACGTGAAAGGATGGTCTGGAGGATATCGGTTTTCGCGGGATTGAGTGTCACATCCGCACCAAGACTCTGCGCAAGATCGAGCTTCCCTTGGTCAATGTCAATGGCGATCACCTGCCTGCACCCCTCAGCGTGCAGGGCCTGGATCACAAGAAGGCCGATCACGCCGGTCCCCACCACCACCGCCGTGTCACCCGGGCACAGGGTCGTCCGTGTCACAGCATGCACGGCAATGGACACGGCCTCTACCATGGCCCCCTGGGCAAAGGTCACGGCCTTGGGCAAACGATAGACGATGTGCTGGGGGACCACCACACAGTCGGCAAACGCGCCGTGTTGACGGTACTCATCGCACGAGACCCCGAGTACACGACGTTGATCGCAGAGATTGATATGGCCCTGCTGGCAGAAGTGACACTCGCCGCAGTAGATCGTCGAATCAAAGGTCACGCGGTCACCCACGGACCAATCGCGAACCTCTGAGCCGGTCACGGCAATCACGCCGGAGGCTTCATGTCCCATGATGATCGGCGGACGCCTTCGGCCTGTGCTGCCGTCCATGCCGTGTACGTCACTGCCGCAGATGCCGCAGGCCATGACCTGTATGAGGACATCTTGATCTCCCACGTCGGCACAGGGTACGTCCTGGAGTTCAAAGTGATTGACTTGGGTCAGAACCAGGGCCTTCACAATCGGTCTCCTATATCATCGGTAGCAGTTTGGCAAATATCAACGTGAAGCCGAGCCCGACAAAGGCCAGGGCACTCACAGTCACGGTCCAGGTCTTGAGCGTCTCGATCTCGGTCAGGCCGCTCATCTTGGCGAAGATCCAGAAACCACTGTCGTTCATCCAGTTGCCGCATTGAGCCCCGAAGCCAATGGCCGTGGCGATGTACACAGGATGATACCCCAGACTCTCTGCAGATCCGACCAGCGGCGCCAACATGCTGGCACTGGTGATCATGGCCACCGTACTGGAGCCCTGGGCAAACTTGATGAGAAAGGCAATCCCGTAGGCCATGAACAGGAGCTTCATACCGCCCAATTCCTGACCGGCCTCTGTCGTAAAAAGTCCCTGAATGGCGGGCCCAATTTCAGCCGCCTTGAGCATGGCGCCAAAGGCTCCGCCCGCCGAGGTAATGAGGATGATCACCCCACCGCTCATCAGAGAACTCTCCACCATGGCCGCCATCTGCTGTCGCCCCGGACGCCTCTGCTGCCAGAGCACGCACAGGGCCACGGCCGCGGCCAGGAGCATGGCGAGGTTGGGATTGCCCACCACTGCCGTGACTTGTCTCATGCCCTGAATCCAGGCGTCTTCAGGGGCCTGATCGGCCCAGGTGGACACCACGGTATGGCTCGAGATCATGAGGATCGGTAAAAGAATTGGCAGCGCGGACGCCAGCAGGCCGGGCAGTTGATCGTCGGCCAGGGGCTCGGGTTCATTTTGCATGCCTTCCAGAGGACGCATGGGAATATCGAGGTGACGCGACCACACCTTGATAAAGGCCAGTATCACCACGGCCGTACAGATCGCCACCAGACAGCCGATTCGAATCATGATACCAAGGTCAATATTCAGAAGTTCCGCAATCAACAGGGGCCCCGGTGTGGGCGGAACCAGCGAGTGGGTGATCGAGGCCCCGGCCCCCATGGCCAGGATGAGCAGAAGATACGATTTGCCTGTGCGCCGGTGCATGGACCGGGCCAAGGGCAGGAGCAGGTAAAAGACCGTGTCAAAAAACACCGGAATAGAGAGCACAAAACCGCTGGCCATGAGTGACGTGGGGCAACGTTTCTCTCCCAGGACATTGACGAACAAACGCACAATGCGATCCGCTGCGCCGCTGTCGATCAGGCACCGCCCAATGATGGCGGCCATCGCAATGACAATGCCGATCTTGCCGCAGGTGGTGCCAAAGGCCTCGGCCACGCGTGCGATCTTCTCGGCAAACGGCCCCGGTGCCAGCAGGCTCACCACAATGGCCGCGGTAATCATGGCCAGGAAGGCGTTGATGCGGAGCACGATGATCAGAAAGAGAACCGTGGCCACACCGATGGCAAGAATGATTAACGGCGATATCATGCGTCACGTCCTCCCATCATGGGGTAAACAGATCCGGTTTCAGAGGGCTCAGCATACCCGAAGTCCTGATCCGCCACAAGAAGAAGATCAGAGACTTGAAAGCCTATGGGGTGACTCAAAATGAATGGGGTTTTATCCTGGACCTCAAGGGTCGCGTGCTGTAAGCTGACCCAGCTTTGCAGGTTGAGGGGTGAAACTTGAAACCTGAAACGAATAACCAGAAACCAACAACCCAGCCATGCTCGACTTTACAACCACACAATGGATCATCGTGATCATTGGCGCCACCATGATCGGTTTTTCAAAGACCGGTGTCCCGGGCAGCGGCATTATCATTGCCCCACTCATGGCCTCTGCCATGCTCGCCAAGGATTCAACGGGATTTACATTGCCGATGCTCGCCATGGCGGATGTGCTCGCGATTCTGTACTGGCGGCGCCATGTGAACTGGAATCATCTGGTGCGTTTATTGCCCTGGACCTTTGCAGGCGTGATTGTCGGCTATTTTGTGATGGACCACATCTCTGACAAACAACTCAAGGTGATCATGGGTGTGCTGATTCTGGCGTTTCTTGGCATATCCTGGTTCAGAGAAAAGAACGTCAAAGAAGATCAGATCCCCAACCACTGGCTCTTTGCAGCCTTCATGGGTATGCTGGCCGGTTCCACCAGTATGATGGCCAATGCAGCGGGCCCTGTGATGGTCATCTACCTCATGGCCATGCGCCTGCCCAAAAACGAGTTCATCGGCACACGCGCCTGGTTCTTCTGGATACTCAATCTGTCGAAACTACCCTTTAGCAGCAAGCTTGGTTTTATTACCAGGACCTCTCTGATCACCAATACCGCACTGATTCCCTGCCTTCTGGTGGGTGGATTTCTGGGTGTCGCCCTGGTCAACCGCATTCCTCAAAAGGCCTTTAACAAGGTGGTCAGCGGACTGACCGTGGCAGCCGCCATTTACCTGTGTGTGTCGTAACAGGGGGTCCAGGGCCATATCAACAGGAATCTTCACCTCTAGAATATATTTTTTTTATTATCATTGCCCTATTTGCCGATTACTGTATAGTAACTGTTTTGTGAGGCTATTCTTTCATCTCTCAAGAGTATACTCCCAACAAATTTAGCACGAGAGATAGTTTTGTGGTCATTTTTCTATGGCCAAGGAGAAGTAGTAGTGAGTACAGGTACAGTAAAATGGTTTAATGCTGACAAGGGTTTTGGTTTTATTACTCCTGATGATGGTGGCGACGATTTGTTCGTGCATCACTCAGAAATCCGCGTTGACGGTTATGCCTCACTGGATGAAGGTCAGAAGGTCGATTTCGTAATCGGACAGGGCAAAAAGGGCCCTTGTGCCAATAGCGTTACCCCTGTATAAGGGTCTTTAGACATTCAATAAGGGCTTTGCTTTCACGGCAAAGCCCTTTTTTTTTTATTCCTGGCTTTCCTGGTTTGTCCCTGCATCATGCCATGCTCCCTTGTCTTCTGATCATGATTCCATGAGAATACGACCCCTCAGAGCCTGAACCGCGCATGGTCAAGACCGCCGGCCGAACCCAGACGCCTTGACTTAGTAGAAATCTGCATGTAGCATGTGAGGCCGTCGGAGGATCGGTGCATGATTGGCTTCTGAAGGTTGGGTGTTGGCTAACCCTTGTTTCTGGATGGTACTTGGTTATGGATGCCAAAAAAAAGAAGAATATCAGGATTTGGCTCATTGTGGGCATAGTGGCCTTCACCATATGGTTGTATGAAGAGGTGATCGAAGAATATTGGATTCCCGACATGTTCCCAACCAAATGGGGCTGTGTGGAACCCAATTCGGTCTACCGCAGCGGCCAGCTGTCATCTGCCCTGGTGGAAAGAACCCTGAAAAAGAACGGCATACAGGTGATCGTGGCATTAAACGGCGCCAGCACGGAAGATCCCTGGAAGGTGGCAGAGGAAAAGGCCGCTGAAAAACTGGGCATTGAGTTCAAGCGTTTTGAGCTCAAGGGGGATGGTACAGGCGACATTGAAAACTATGCCAAGACCATTGAAGCCGTGGTGCAGGCCGAACAGGCAAAAAAACGAATTCTGGTGCACTGCTCTGCAGGCGAACTCCGATCCGGCGGTACCCTGGCCTGCTACAGGATGCTCGTCAAGGGTGATGATCCCAAAGACGTACTCAAGGAAATGCTCAAATACGGATATGAGCCCAGGCGAGATGAGGCCCTGGTGCCGTTTATCAATGAGAACATGGGGAAGCTGGCGGGACTATTGGTTGAAAAAGGGGTGATCCAGAAAATACCCGATCCCCTGCCAGTACTGTAAATCCTGTTAATCCCTAAACCCTAATCCCTATACTCAGGAATCCAAGTCAATGCCATTACGTCCCGACCCATCAGGTCAATGGTTTGAAAGACCCTTCTTTTACTTCTGCGTGTGGACCCTGGTGTGCACCGTGGCCGTGGCCACGTTCTATATCGGTATATTTAGAAAAGACAATGATTTCCAGAATCATTATGATCTGGGCAAGGCATTCATGCAGGGCAATCCCTATTCCATGAATACGCCCGATCAACTGTCCTGCACGCATTATCCCCTGGGCCGGCTCATGCTCGACGGCATGTTTTCTGTGCTGCCCTATCGATTCAGCCGCATGCTCAACTGGATTGCCGGGGCCCTTGGCCTGATCCTCTCGCTCAAGCTCTGGAACCGCATGGCCCAGACGCGCAGGCCTGTGTCCGACGCAGTGGCCTTTGCAGGTGCAGCCTTGGCCTTTGTCATTGGATTGGGCTGGTTCATTCGAGATATGGATGATGCGGGACAACAGCTCCTGCTGGTCACCATGCTGACCCTGGCCGCCTGGACCCTGGTGCAGGGTAAATCCTGGGCCTCGGGCCTGTGGCTGGGCCTGGCAGTCGCCTATAAAGCCACGCCACTGCTATTCTTACCACTCCTTCTATACAAGAGAAAATGGATCGCAGCCGGGATCATGGCGTTGACCCTGGTGTTCCTCAATGGCGTGGCCCCTGCCCTATTTCTGGGATGGGAAAAGAATGTCGAGGGCAACAAACTGTTCTTCGCCAAGGCCAGGGAAATCAGGCAGGTCTCCAGTGAAGATCCCACAGTCAATGGTGTGGAACCTGCGATCCATCTCAACCGAAGCCTGCGTATCGCTCTGGCCCGCTACCTCATGACATTCAGGCCCGGGCATGTGCTGTTTCTGGCTCACCCTGACGATGCTCCCAGGATTGACGAACGCACGGACCAGGCCCGACCCCACCCGCTTTTCAAGCAATTCCTTGATATCAGCCCCAAAAAAGCCAGTCAAATTACAACAGGTATTCTGCTGGCCATGGCCCTTGTTCTGGCTGTGCGATACAGAAAACCCTGGGGCGATGCCCCAAACCAGGCGGATATCGCGCCCGAATGGGCGGCTGTCATGCTGTTATGCGCGATTTTGTCACCCCTGTGCTGGGGTCAACACATGGTGCTCCTCATTCCCGCCCTGTTTTTGGTCCTTCGTGAGCAACTGGCGACCAGGGGGCCAGCCTGGCGAATGATCTTAATCTGGGTGGTTTTCGCCCTCATCAATCTCCCTCAACGGGAAATCATGGGGAGAAATCTGTGGCTTGTTGTTCACTCGTATAAAGTGGAGACCCTGGCCAGTCTGCTGGTTTTGTCCATGGTCCTGTCGATCCCCTCCCACCGGTTTTGGAGCCAACCGGACCCGGACACTCAAACACATGTGGACGCATAGCGTGTGGCGCATATAATAGGTCCCCTTATATAGGTCCCCTTATGAAGACAACAAAGAAACAACTCATACAAAGAATCGTTCTGACCGTGGTCCTTGTGGGTGCCGGTATCTGGCTGTGGCATGATGTGATCCGGGATCGCGTCCTGCCCAAGCGATGGGGCACCGTGGAACAGGGAGCCATCTACCGCAGCGGACAGTTGTCCAAGTCGCTGATCGAAAGCACCCTGGAAAAGAACCACATCCGAACCATCATCTCTCTGACCGGCGAAAAGCCTGATGACCCGGATCATATCGCAGAGAAGGCGGCGGCTGACAAACTCGGCATTGAACTGCTGAGGTTCGGGCTGGGCGGAGACGGCACTGGCGATATCGAACACTATGCCCAGGCCATTGCTGCGATTGTCAAGGCCAAGCAGGAGGGCAAACCCGTGCAGGTCCACTGTGCAGCAGGCACCCAGCGTACGGGAGGCGTGATTGCCTGCTACAGACTGCTCGTCCTGGGCGATCCCAAGGCCGATGTGATCCGTGAAATGCGGGCCTACGACTGGGATCCCAAAGACAATCCCAAGCTGGTACCCTATATCAATGAAAACATGCACACCCTGGCCACGCGACTCGTGGCACTCGGTGTGATCGAGTCTGTGCCCGATCCCCTGCCCCTGCTTTGACATTGACAGGCCCTTTCGCCTGCGTCATAATGCCCCTTTTGGGCCACGTTCGCCTGTTTGAACGCCCCTTCTGCACAAATTAAGGAATCTAGTGACCCAATGAAGGATCGCAGTCTATTACAGCCCGGCTCACAGGAGAACGGCATCCCCTTTACCTGGCTTCTCGTGGTGCTGATCGTGGCCATTGTGGTGCCCCTCATCAACCTGGGACACCCCAAGCTGGGCAGCCCCCACGAGGCGCGCGTGGTGGTCACTGGCCACAACATGGTGGAGTCCGGCGATTACATTGTGCCTCGCTTCAATGACTGGCTGCGTCTTCAAAAACCGCCCCTGCCCTACTGGACCGTGGCTGCTGTTGAGAAACTGGTGGGCCATCCCCTGAAAGAGGGGCTGTTTCGCCTGCCCTCGGCCATTATGGGCATGACCTGCGTCCTGCTGACCCTGCTCATTGCACGACAGTTGTTTGACCGAAAGCTGGCCCTGATCGCGGCCATGATCCAGGC
>JAIPFM010000163.1 GCA_021736645.1 Phycisphaerae bacterium
GCAAAAGTCCTGTTAATACACAGGAGAAAAACATGCCGATACAATCATGCACTCAGACCCATGTCCGTTTTGTGTTTCATCGTATGATCCTGGTCTGGATCGCCGGCCTGCTGATGCTTCCGATCCATGTCATGGTCGGCCAGAACGCCCCCACACCGGAAAAACCCTCACAGGCCTCTGTGAAAAGTGACCCTGTTGAAGGTGAATGGATTCAACTGTTCAATGGCAAGGACATCAACGACTGGATTGTCAAGCTCAACCACCATGAGATCAACGACAACTACGGGGAGACCTTTCGTGTAGAAGACGGTCTGCTCAAGGTTCGGTACGATCAGTACGACGACTTTGGCGAGCGTTTTGGCCATCTCTATTTCAAGCAGCCGTTTTCACATTATCACCTGGCCGTGGAGTATCGCTTTGTGGGCAAGCTGCACAAAGGTGCCCCTGGCTACGCAGTACTCAACAGTGGTGTCATGCTGCACTCGCAGGACCCCAAGACGATTCTGCTGAATCAGAACTGGCCCATTTCCATTGAACTTCAATTCCTGGCCGGCCTTCCCGACGGCAAGGCACGCGGCACAGGCAATGTGTGCACGCCAGGGACCCACGTGTTTCACAACGGCAAGTTGACCGAGGCCCACATCATTGAGTCGAGCGCCAAGACCTACAAACCGGATGAATGGGTGCGTGCAGAAGCCATTGTTCACGGCAACGGCAGCTTTGTCCATATCATCAATGGCGAGAAGGTGCTCGAATACTCGCGTCCGCAGATCGGCGGCGGCGTGGTGGCGGGATATGATCCCAACCAGTTCCAGGAGGGCAAGGCCCTGACCCAGGGCTTTATCGCCCTGCAGAGCGAGGGCCAGCCGGTCGATTTCCGAAAGGTCGAAATCAAGCTGCTTTCAGGGACGCCCCTGTCTCGATGGTGGTCTGATGCCGTCAATGCCAGGCTCACGCAGGCCGGGGACAATCAGCAGGTCTTGGCTCAGGCGCTGGAACAGGTGCCTGTAGACCAGCGTGAAGGTCTTGCATTCCTGATTGAGAACATGCCGCTGCAGGACTTGCGCACGCTCTCAGCCGAGTTCCTGCTGGAGAATCTTGCCATAACCTACAGGGCCATGGAGGAAGCACCCTGGGCAGAGAGTATTCCCTCTGATATTTTTCTCAATGACGTGCTGCCCTATGCCAGTGTCACGGAATCCAGGGACAACTGGCGCGCACGACTCCATGACATCTGTCTGCCTCTGGTCAAAGACTGCAAAACACCGGGCCAGGCAGGTCAGGCCCTGAATGCCCAGATCTTCAAGCTTCTCAATGTGAAGTACTCGACAAAGCGCAGGGCCGCGGATCAGGGACCGCTTGAGACCATGGAATCAGGTGTGGCCACCTGCACCGGCCTGTCTATTCTCCTGATAGATGCCTGTCGCTCAGTGGGTGTGCCTGCCCGTTTTGTGGGTACACCGCTTTGGAGCAACAACAGCGGCAATCACTCGTGGGTGGAGATCTGGGATGGTGACTGGCATTTTACAGGGGCCGCAGAGCAGGACCCCAAGGGCCTGGATCGCGGCTGGTTTGTGGGTAATGCATCCCAGGCCGTGAAGGAGGACCGCAGGCATGCCATCTACGCCAGCAGTTTCAAGCCAACCGGTCTGTCCTTTCCCATGACATGGGCCAGACGTGCGGATTATGTCCATGCCGTCAATGTGACCGATCGTTATACCCCGAAGGTCAAACCCGCCGAACCGGTCGGCCTTGCTCTGACCGTGGAGGTGTTCGACCGGCTTGCGGGCCAGCGTGTGGCTGCCAAGGTCACGGTGACGGACACTGCGGATCAGACCTTTCGTGTGGATGGGGTGAGCAGGGGAGAAACGTCGGACATGAACGACCACCTGGTGTTTCACCTGCCAAAGCAGCGAACATATCTGATTGAGGTGGAGTGCGACGGACGCACGGTTCGCCAGTACTATACCACAGGTACGTCCGACGAGGATCGCCTGGATATCTTTTTGAGTAGCATGCCGGCTGTGCCTTCAATTGAAACGCAGGGGTGATCTGGCATTGGTATTCACTGCGGAGATCCTACGTTGTCGCTCTAATGTCCTCTGCTTCTATAAAGTAAGCCCTATATTCCTTAGGTGTTTTAGTGTAGAAACCGGGTTTCCTGTTGACTTGAGGTCCGGGTAACTGGTATTATTTGCGGTAAGTGCGAGTGTTTGGCTAGGATGTAGGTGACTGTTCTTTGGGCTCTCAAGGCGCCTGGATTAACAGGTGTTTTTTTGCTGTTGTTTATTTGGACTGGCTTTCGACCGACAGATAGACTGGCAAGATGAGTGTTCCTTGGGTGTGTTTAACTACTTTCTTTGTATGGCTTTATGGCTTTTTATTAGGTTTTGGTCAACGGCATAGTGCCTGTGCTTCAGGCAACACGAGTTTTTGGGTGGTCTTTTTTGGAAGGGTGTATGAAATGAGACAGATTAGGTTTCTATTAATGATGGTTATGATTGTGGGTGTCGCCTCAATCGCATCAGGCCAGGTATTCTGGGATGATTTTGAATCCTATCCTGCTGGTCAGATTGTCGGCCAGGGCGGCTGGGAAGGTTGGGCAGGAGACGCCGGTGCTGGCGCCCCGGTCTCGACAGCTCAGGCGTTCAGTGGTACAAAGTCCATTGAGATCGTACCCACTGCCGACCTGGTACATACCTATGATATATCAGGAGGAAAATGGGTATTCACAGCCAAGCAGTATATTCCCTCCGGTAAAACAGGTCAGACCTATTTCATCCTGTTGAACCAGTATGGGGCTGCAAACGACTGGTCCATTCAGACCACGTACAATCTGGCAACCGGGGCCATTGCGACCTGGACCGGTGCAGTCAGCACGACCATTGCGTTTGATCAGTGGGTCGAACTGAAGTACATCATTGATCTGGATTTGAATTCTGTGACCGAGTACTACAATGGCGTGGAGATTGATACGCGTGTCTGGGATGACAACACGCATGGTACACTTCAGGCCGTTGACCTGTACGGCAACAGTGCCGGCTCAGTCTATTACGACGATATCAGGTTGCTGCCGTATCTCATGAGTCTGACAGCCGCGGACACTCCCTCACCAGCCAGCCAGGCCACTGATGTGCCGCGTGATGGTGTGATTTCATGGAGCCCAGGTTATTTTGCCGGTTCCCACAATCTGTACATTGGCACGGATTCTGACAGTGTCAGCAATGCCACAGTGCCGACCGCTGCAGGTCTGGATGTCAACTCGTTTGATCCGGGTCGTCTGGAATTTGGCCAGGCCTATTACTGGCGTGTGGATGAAGTCAATGCCACACCGGACAGGACTGTCTACAAAGGTGAGGTGTGGAGTTTCACGGCTGAGCCCTATGCGGTTCAGATTCCTGCGGCCGATATCGCGGTCTCAGCGTCCAGCTACAATGGTGCCAATGATCCCAATCGTATGATTGACGGCACCGGCTTGACAGGTGACGCCCACGGCAATGAAGACGGGACTGTATGGAATTCCATGCCCACGGATATGCAGCCTGTACTCGTGTTTGCATTCCCCAAGGCCCAGGCCCTGGACTCAATCGTTGTCTGGAACAACAATCTGAAACTGGAGCCCTTCGTGGGCATGGGTGTCAAGGATATTGTGCTGGAGACCTCCCTGGACGGCGAGACCTGGACCGTGGTTGAAGGCGTGACCTCGTTAACACGTGCCGCAGGCGCCGATGTGTACGACACACCTGATGTCATCGCTTTGAACGGCCTGAAGGCTTCGCAGGTCAGACTCCAGATCCTGAGCAACTATGGCGGCCTTCCCGTGGGGATGGGTCTCAGCGAGATTCAATTCTACGCGATTCCGACCTATGCGCGTCAACCGATGCCTGCGGTCGGTGCAGGGGATGTTGTTCCCAATGCAATCGTCAAATGGCGTGCAGGCCGCGAAGCCGGTCAACACACCATCTATGTGAGTGATGATCCCAATGCCCTTACTGACGGTTCGGCGCCTTCACTCTCATCCGTGACAGACAGTGTGGATCTTGGTTCGCTTGACCTTGAACTGGGCAAGACCTATTACTGGCGTGTGGATGAAGTCAATGAGGCAGAGGCCACCACTGTGTGGCCGGGTCCTGTGTGGAGTTTTACCACGACCGATGCATTGGTTGTGGATGACTTTGAGGGCTACAACAACTTCAGTCCTGATCGTCCCTTCCAGACCTGGCTTGATGGTTACGGCTATTCAGCGGATGATTACTTCTCTGTAAAGTATGATGGCAATGGCACCGGATCTGGCATTGGGCATGACATCTGGAGTCCAGGCAGTCCTTACTTTGCCGGCCAGACCATGGAGCAAGCCAGCACCATGCCTGGCAGCACGCAATCCATGCCGTTGTATTACACCAATGCCGGTGCTGTGGCGTCTAAGACAGATCGCAACTTTGCGGTGCCGCAAGACTGGACTGTGGGCGACGCCAAGACCCTTTCCATTTCATTTAGCGGCAAGGCCGGAAACACCGGGTCCCTGTTTGTCATGATCAACAATGTCAAAATTGCGTATCCAGGCGATGCCGGGAATATTGCTCTTGACACATGGCAGGCCTGGAATATTGACCTGTCCTCAGTGAATACAAACCTTCAGAGTGTCACGAAGCTCACAATCGGTGTGGATGGCAGCAATGCCTCCGGTTTGCTCCTGATTGATGATATCAAACTGTATGCCAAGGCCGGTGAAGTGCTTACACCGGTTGAGCCCTCCAGCGATGCCCTTGTGGGTGCATGGAGTTTTGACGAAGGCAGCGGCACTGTGGCTGCTGACAGTTCCGGGCACGGTCACAATGGAACCATTGTGAACGGGACCTGGGAAGCCGGCCCTGTGGGTTCGGCCCTGCATTTTGATGGCACCAGTACTCAGGTCACCATTTCTTCAGGCGCCTGGGACACTATCGACCAGCAGGTGACTGTGTCGCTTTGGACGTATGTTGACTCTTCAATAACACAGAGCCCCGTGACTTTCGCTGCCTACCGAGATCCTGCAAATGGCAATACGAGAGTCATCAACACGCATATTGTCTGGAGCAACAGCAATCTGTACTTCGACACAGGCGGCGATGGCACCGGTTATGATCGTATCAACAAGCTGGCTACGGCCAGTGTGTATGGCGATGCCTGGGTTCATTGGGCCTTCACCAAAAACGCCGAGACCGGCGAGCAGAAGGTCTATCGCAATGGTACGCTCTGGCTTAGCGGCACGGGTCTGACCAGAACCATGACCGGAGTGACCACCTTTACGCTGGGTGCTCATAACGGTGGCAGCTTCTGGAACGGTTCGATGGATGAGTTCGAACTCTACAACAAAGAGCTGACCCAGGAAGAGATCCTCTGGCTTGCAGGTGTGAAGGCCCCCATTGACAAACCGTTCTAAGCGGACATACGTCTTGCTTTAGAATCTTGGTACAACGCAGTTCGAGCGGCCCTGGCATGTCCAGGGCCGCTTTTTTCTTGCCTGTCACAGTGTCTCTGAGGCACCGGGATCGGATCACTGCAGCCCGGCAGGCCTGGTATGTATTGGGGCTGACTCCACGGACATGTCTTTCAGATAGAACTTGCATGCTTTCTGCTGACAAGATAACATAACAGACTGATGTGGCAGGTGGTTCGATCCTGCGTGACTCTGTGTATCCTGTGGCTTACCTGAGCCCTTGAGAGTCTTGCGTGTTCAGAGGCGTGAGCTGAGCGCGGGAGTCAAAAATGTCACCCTTGCCAGAGGCTTTTAAATACTTGTCTTGAATGAGGTTAAAAGAAGAGTTGCGAGGGTTCCGTGGATGTTCAAAAACGCAGGCTGGACTAATGTTTGTTTTCAGTCAATAATACTGGACAACACGAAGATTCGGATTACCATTGACTATTGAGTGTTTTATCCTTGGCGGTCAGTTTATACGGGGGGGGCTGTGCGTCAGATGGGACACATGTTTTGGAGGTTTTTTGGCGTATTTCAATGCAGGCAAAATTCACCATAACCATTGAGTTGGAGATGCAGACATGATGCACGAGCAGAAGTTATCACGACGAGATCTTTTAAAGAGTTCGGCTGTCGCTGCCGGAACTCTTGCCTGGAGCGGGGCAATCGTGCCGCTGGCTCAGGCTCAGGGCAGCGACACGATCCGGGTCGGCGTAGTGGGTTGTGGCGGACGAGGCTCTGGCGCAGCGAATGACTGTGTGAATTCTTCGCCCGGCGTCAAGATCGTGGCCCTGGCAGATGCATTCCCTGATCGCATGAAGGGCCTGAAAGACAAATTCAATGTGCCGGACAATCGATGTTTTGTGGGGATTGATGCCTACAAAGAAATGATGGCTCTGGACGACATTAATCTTGTTATTCTTGCGACCCCACCAGGCTTCAGGCCGCCCACCTTGGCTGAGGCCGTGAAGCGGGGCAAGAATGTGTTCATGGAGAAGCCTGTGGCCGTGTGTCCTGCGGGCATCAAGATGGTGATGGAGGCCTCGGATCTGGCTGCACAAAAGGGCCTGGCCATTGTCGCCGGCACCCAGCGCCGCCATGAACGCAGGTATGTGGAAACCATGAAACGCATCCACGATGGAGCCATCGGGGATATTGTCTCGGCCCAATGCTATTGGAATATGGGCGGGCTCTGGGTCAGTCAGCGCCAGCCCGGTCAGAGTGACGTGGAGTGGCAGATCCGCAACTGGCTGTACTTTACGTGGTTGTCCGGCGATCATATCTGTGAGCAGCATGTGCACAATATCGATGTGATCAACTGGGCCTTTAATGACCTGCCTGAGACCATTCATGGTCTGGGCGGACGACAGTACAGAACGGGTACGGAACACGGTAATATCTTCGATCACTTTGGTGTGGAATTTGTGTATCCCAATGATGTGCGTACTATCAGCATGTGCCGGCAGATTGATGGGACAGATGGCAATGTGAGTGAGCGCGTGGTGGGTACCAAGGGCATCAGTAACTGCGCGGGCAGGATTCAGGGTGAAAATCCGTGGCGCTACGAGGGTGAAAATCCCAATCCGTATGTAGAGGAGCACAAGGATCTGGTTGCAAGTATTCGCAGCGGCAAACCGCTCAATGAAGGTCGACAGGTGGCTGAGAGTACACTCTGTGCCATCATGGGTCGTGAATCTGCGTACTCAAGGAACCGGTTTACACGCAAATGGTTCATGAGCCGCTGTACCCTGAACCTGTTGCCGCCTGAGGGTCTCAAGCTGTCGGATGCCAAGGAAGTTCCGGCATTTGCTGTGCCCGGCAAGTACAAACTGCCTGGTCTTGGCGCGTAAACGGAGAAGGGAACACGAATCGTGTGTCCTCTTGGGTTAGCACAGATTGAAACTTGACATACAAAGGAGATTGCTCATGGCAATGTCAGAAAATAATAAAAGCATTTTTAGTGGTGTGGCTGCCGGTACCGTTGGGTTGGCCGGGGCCATGGCAAACAAGGCCAGGGCCCAGGGCTCTGGCAAGATCAAGGTTGGATTACTCGGATGCGGTGGACGCGGCAATGGTGCACTGCGTCAGTGTCTCAATGCCGATCCTGGCGTGGAAGTGATCGCCATGGCAGACCTGTTCGAGAGCCAGGTGAGACGGTCTCGCACGCGTCTCATGAATGAGGAAAAGTACAAGGGCCGGGTCAATATCGACGATGACCATTTGTTCTGGGGCTTCGACTGCCACGAAAAGCTCGCCAAGTGTGAAGCGGATCTGCTGTTGATGGCCACAGCGCCTGCGTTTCGTGGTCGACAGATGCTGGCTGCTGTGAATGCAGGGAAACACATCTTTACTGAAAAGCCCGTGGCCACGGATCCGGAAGGGTGCCGCCAGGTCATGGAGGCGTCCAGGATTGCCAAGGAAAAGGGCCTGGCCATTGTGTGCGGTACCCAGCGTCGCCATGAATTGAACCGAGTGGAACTCATGAAACGTATCCACGATGGCCAGATCGGCGAATTGGTGGGAGGCCAGTGCTACTGGTATGGCGGCGGTATCTGGTATCGCGGCGCTCAGGAAGGTATGAGCGAACTGGAATGGCAGTGTCACAACTGGTACCATTTCAACTGGCTCAGCGGTGATCAGATCTGTGAGCAGCACATCCACAACATCGATATCATGAACTGGTGCTTTGACGGCCCGCCTGCCAAGTTCACGGCCCTGGGCGGACGTGCATGGCGCAGCTACAACGACGATCAGATCAAGACAGCAAAGGAAGTATGTACCAAGTACAATGGGAATGACCAGAACTGGGAAAAGTACAATGGCGATATCTGGGATCACATCTTTGCTGAACTGGAATATGCCAACGGGGCTCGCTGTCTGAGTTTCAGCGGTCACAGTCCTGGCACTGGTCGCGGCGATGAAAAGATCGTGGGTACCAAGGGCACCAGTGATTGCAACAGCCGCATCTTTGGTGAAAATGCCTGGCAATATCAGGGCAAACGGGTCAATGGCATGGATCAGGAACACATCGACCTGATCGCGAGCATTCGATCCGGCAATCCGCTCAATGAAGGTCAGCGTATTGCAGAAAGTACACTCACTGCCATTGGTGCCCGTATGTCTGCATTTACCGGCCGGACCTTCAGTTGGAAATGGCTCTTGAACAGCAAGCTGAATTTGGTGCCGACACAAGATCAGATGAAGCCCGGACCGGGTGTCTTCCATTCAATCGCCTCAGGGCGGGATAATCTCGTATAGACACGGTCAGTCAATGATCCATACAAAGGGGCTGAATCACGTGATTCAGCCCCTTTTCTTTTGACTCATGTCATGCGATCAAATCATCTCTGGCGGCGTGATAGAACTCGAGTTGCTGAAGGAGAGTAAGCCCCATGCAGGAAAGACCTTTTTACGCAATAATGATCCTTGTCCTGGGCATTCTGACACCCGGTTTCAGTGCGGAGGTCACAGACACAACAGGGACACAGTGGTTTCCGTATGTGGAATGGGCGTTCCAGAATCCGAGTTGGCAGGGCAGTGCCTTTGATGTGGAGGCCAGGGCCACGTTTGTGCATCAGGTCAGCGGCGCAACACTCACCACAGAGATGTTTTACCAGGGCCAGACGCAATGGACGCTCCGTTTTGCCGGTACCCGGACCGGTCTATGGACATTTACGACCTCAAGCACTGATCCGGATCTCAGTGGTTTGACAGGAAAACTGACCATTCATCCCAATATAAATCCTGGAGCCCACGGCTTTTTACAGGGATTCGGAGGCAAATGGGGGTGGCAGGGCACAGGAGAGGTCTTTGTGCCTCAACTGGTCATGTGGGACTATCTCGTGGGCAGCAACAGTCCCGCCGTGTTTTATGGTCAGCCCCAGTTGATTGATTCGAAGATTCGGGAATTCATTCACGGACACGGCTTCACCGGTTTTCATGTGTCCGTCATTGGGGGGCGCTGGTTTGATATGGACGCGGCAAGTGACCGAGTCGATGAGGCCAAAACCGAACCGGACCCGCGAACCTTTGAGGCCCTGGAACTGCTGATCACCCAAACGTATCTGGCCGGCGGCATGGTCCACATCTGGCTGTGGGGCGATCATCAACGCGGCCAGACCTGCAGGAGTCTCGAGGGCGGTATGGGCGGGCCCATTGACCTGCGACTGCAGCGATATATCGCGGCCAGGCTGGGCCCTGTGCCGGGCTGGAGCATGGGCTACGGCTTTGATCTGGACGAATGGGTGACTGCCGAGAAACTCGGGCAGTGGCATGATTCCATGCATCAGCATCTGGGGTGGCCCCATCTTCTCGGGGGTCGGCCGGCAGGGCCAAATCGCGGCCTGGATCACACCGCAGATGCCCAATGGAATCAGGCATTGGATTACAGCAGTTACGAGCACCATCAGCCTTCCTATGAGGTGTATGTGGCGGCCTTGCAGGCCCGGCCGGAAATGCCTGTGCTGAGTGAAGATCGCTTCCGCATCCGCACAAGTCCCTATCCTGAAAAAGACTACTCTGAAGACCGCACGCGCAGAGGGCTCTATGCGTCGACCCTGGCAGGGGGCGTGGGCAATATCTGGGGCATAGACCCGGCCCTGAGCCCTGGCGGTGTCTTTCGCAACAAATCACAGATAAAGACCTATGCCACATTTTTCTTTGACAAGGGACGTTTCCTGCCGGACATGGTGCGTGCGAACCTTCTGAGCCCGGACCGAAAATCCACGGTGCTGTTGAGCCCTGGTACCCGCAGTCTGGTGCTCTATCAGGAGGACACAAGTACCCTGAATGTCGATCTGTCCGCCGGGTCCGGTTTCTGCGCAGGCGTGGCAGTCAATACCAGGAAGGCCTATGAGGAGATTGACCTCGGCCAACTGCCCTCCCGATCGCAGACCCTGACATTGCCTGAGACCTCGGACTGGGTCATTGCCCTGACGCCGTTTTCTCCTTGAATCGCGGTGTTCCGGGGGTATAATCACGCAAGTCAGCGGACATAAAATGTTCAATAAGTTTCAATCAGGAGTGTATGAAATGAGCAGAGGAACAAAGCTGGTAATGGCATTATTATTTGTGTGTGCTGCTGGTGTCACGACAGTTCAGGCGCAGGATCAGTGGCGTTTGGGCATGCAGGCGTACAGTTTTAACCGCTTTACATTCTACGAAGCAGTGGACAAGAATGTAACCCTTGGCATGAAGTACATCGAGGCCTACCCCGGGCAGACCCTGAGTGCGACACATGGCGATACCAAGTTTGACCACAACATGTCGGCCGAGTTGATGCTGGAGGTCAAGCAGATGCTCAAGGCCAGGGGTGTCACCCTGGTCAACTACGGGGTGGTGGCACTGCCCAACAATGAGGGGGAATGCAGAAAGGTCTTTAATTTCGCCAGGGCCATGGGCATTGAGACCATTGTGTCCGAGCCGCCAGAGGACGCGTTCGACCTGATCGACAGGCTATGCCAGGAGTACAAGATCGGCGTGGCCATTCACAACCATCCCAATCCATCGCATTACTGGGACTACAAGACCGTGCTGCGTGTGTGTGAAGGTCGCAGCCCGTGGATCGGTGCCTGCGCAGATACAGGGCACTGGACCCGATCGGGCATTGATCCGGTGGAGGCAATACGTGCGCTGGGCATGGCCGGCAGAATCCGGAGTCTGCACTTCAAGGATCTCAACGAGTTTGGCGTACCCAGTGCGCATGATGTCCCCTGGGGCACTGGCATGAGCAAGCCCGGAGAGGTTCTGGGCATGCTGGCCAGCATGGGATTTGCAGGCAGCTTCTCCATTGAATACGAACACAACTGGCTCAACTCCATGCCGGAGATCGCCCAGTGCGTGGCGTTCTTTGAGCAAACAGCCTATGCACTGGGTGTGGGGCAGTGGCAGTGGATTTTCAACGGCAAGGACCTGACCGGTTGGGACGGCGATCCTCGCCTGTGGACGGTCAAGGACGGTGTTATCCGGGGCGAAACCACACAGGAAAATCCCACCAATGGCAATACCTTCTGCATCTGGCGGGGCGGCCGTCTCAAGGATTTTGAGTTGAAGTTGAAGTTCAAGATTCGCAATGGCAACTCGGGTGTTCAGTACCGCAGCAAGGAATTCGCCAAATGGCGCATCACGGGATACCAGGCCGAAGTCGAGAACAATCAGGGCAAGGTCGGTTTCCTCTATCACGAAGGGGGACGCGGCTGGCTGGTCAATGTGGGTGACTTCATGACCATTGACGAGAAGGGTGAAAAGAAGGTGGTCAGTCAAGTCAATGACACCAAGGCCTTGATTGAGTCCGGCTACTACACAGATCAGGACTGGAATGAGTACCACATCATCTGTCAGGGCAATCATGTGATCCACATGCTCAATGGTTTCCAGACCATGGAACTGATTGACAATGATCGCATCACCAATCCCAATGACATCAAGGACCGAAATGGGTCTATTCGCGACGGTGTGCTGGCCCTGCAGATCCATGCAGGCCCGCCTATGCTGGTGGAGTTCAAGGATATCCGTGTCAAGACGCTGGCTCCACTGGGCAATGCCCAACTGGTCTTCAACGGCGAAAACCTGGATGAATGGACTGCGAAAAATGGATCTGGCAAGGCCAACAAATGGACGGTCGGGAAAGCTGTGGTCTCGGCCAGTGATCCCAAACAACTGGAAAAGGTTGCGGGTACTGGCGAATTGATCAACCTGACGCCTGCGCACGGGGAGAGCCAGGACTTCTATTCCAAGGCAAAGTTTGGAGATTGCCGTATCGAGCTGGAGGTCATGGTGCCCAAGGGGTCGAACTCCGGTGTGTATGTCATGGGCGAGTATGAGGTCCAGGTGCTGGACAGCTTTGGCAAGATGAAGGTCGGCAATGGTGACATCGGCGCCATCTACGGCGGTTTTGCCCCCCCTGTCAATGCGTCCAAGGCGCCGGGCGAATGGCAGCAGTTTGTGATCGACTGGCGTGCTCCCAGGTTTGACAGCACAGGCCAGAAGATTGCCAATGCGGAATTCCTAAAGGTCGAACTCAACGGTCAGATCTTGCACAAGAATCTCGTGATGACCGGCCCCACGCCGGGCGGCGTCACGGGCAAAGAGGCACCCACCGGACCGCTGATGTTCCAGGGCAATCATGGGCCAGTGGCCTATCGCAATATCGTGATCACGCCCCTGAAGGACTGAT
>JAIPFM010000164.1 GCA_021736645.1 Phycisphaerae bacterium
ACGATCGAACTACATTGAATACTCTGCCTCATGGCGTTCTCCTTCTTGGATTATTTGTCACGATTGATCACAGGCGCATCAGCGCCTCCGGCATCCTCCGCCGGTTCTGCCAGCGGCAGAGTCAACTGGCACGACGTGCCAATCCCCAGCCGACTGTCCAGGCTCACGGTGCCACCGTGTCGTTTGACGATTTGCCTGACCAGCGCCAGCCCAAGGCCTGTGCCGTCCTGTTCCATGGTCCCCGCATTACTGGCCCTGAAAAACTCTTCACAAACCCTGGACACCTCGGCCTCAGGGATGCCGATACCAGTGTCCCGGACTGTCACATGCATGCTGCCCGCCTGCTTGTACGCACTCAGGTCCACGCGTCCCCCGGCCGGCGTGTACTGAATCGCATTGAGCAACAGATGCCAGATCGCCTCCTCCACGGAAAGCCGATTGCCGATGATCTCCACTGTCTCAGAAATCTCGTGGCAGACCAGGGTCACCTGTTTTTCCCGGGCCCGACTGTCCAGGCGCGCCACAGCCTGATCCACTGCATCCTTCAGGCTGAATGCGGACATCTCGAATTCATCGGTCAGGCGCATTTCGGTCAGGCTGAGCAGGGCCCTGACAAACCTGTTCAGGGCGGCCGTTCGAGTGTAGGCACGCCCAATGAAATCCTGCTGCGGCTCTGTGAGCGGACCGACCAGGCCCCTGACCACCACATCGTGACAACTCTGAATGGCAGCCAGATGCCCCTTGATATCGTGCGTCACACGAGCGACATACTCATTCTTGATCCGATCCTTCTGCTGGAGCTGGACATTGGCGACGCGGTACGCCTCCTCCTGCTGACGGAGCTTGGAGGCAATATTGCTGGTCATGTACACCACCAGGAACAACGTCACAGCCATGACCCCGAGAGAACCCAGCACGTAGATGCCGTCCGTATGAAAGCCGCTGGTCAGAATCCCCGCGAGGCAGTAGTGCGCAATGATGCCCAGGTACTCCAGCACGCCTATCCCGATCAGCAAAAACACGGCAAAGGCCGCGAGCATGTAGCTTTCACGCGCAGACAGCAGTGTGCTTGCAATGGCCATGTGAAAAAAGAACCAGACCATAAAGGGATTCTCAATGCCGCCGGACAAATGGAGCAGCACCGTCAGCAGCACGAGATCCGCACAGATCTGAAAATGAATGATTCTGCGTATCCACAGCGCGTGGGACCGGCCCTCCGATTTGCAGACCCATCCCAGAAACCAGAGCGACACCAGGTTTTCCAGGACCAGGATAGCGGCCACACCGTATAATGCCAGATGCTGCTGGGGAATACCCCAGAGCCTGTGGGCAAAGAATGTGGCCACACAGGTCCACAGGATGGCGATCCACCTGAGCCGGATCAGCCAGTAGGCACGCCTGGTCAATCGTTCTTGATAGGTCATGGATTCCATCTCACACTCACAACATGTCTGTCAAACATCATTTCACCCTGGCGGGTCGTCATACCAGGGCAGTCAGTGTACTTGAATCCACACAGAGATGCAATGAACAGCCGGGCTGACAGCCCCTGCACGACCATCTATCACGGGGGATGACGGTTTTCGTGAAAGAGGCTGTGGCGAGAATCAAGGGAGCAAAACGCACAATGACAGGACCCACCCAGGGGAATCGATCAGCGCCGGGACGGATGATCCTCAAGAAAATGGAGGCTCACTCAGCCTTGATGGCCGAGTGAGCCCGTACACGGTATTTTAGAACTGAGGTTCTGCAAACTTCAAGTCCCCCAGGGATCTGGCCTAGCCATCCCCAGGCGGACCTAGCGGGATTTTCAGTTTTCAGTAGGCAGTATATACAGTATAAAAAACGCCTTCTTCTGAAAACTGTACACTGAAAACCGAACACGACAGGGCTTTTTGCAAAAGTCCTGTTAAAACAGCCCTGTGACCTTGCCTGTTTCCACATTCACATCGATATGACGGAACGCAGGATCTGACGCCGTGCCAGGCATCAGCTTGATGCCGCCTGCCACGGGCACGATGAATCCAGCGCCCTTGTACACCATGAAATCATTGATAGGCAGGGTCCATCCCTTGGGGCGACCCTTGAGTTCCGGGTCATGCGACAGACTCAGGTGCGTCTTGACCATACAGATGTTGAAGCCGGCATACTCATCCTTCTTCGATTCTATCTGACGCAACTTTTTTGCGGCCTCATCACTGTAGCTGACGCCGTCCGCCCCGTAGACCTCGCGGGCCAGGCGATCGATCTGCTCACTCAATGACATGGTGTCATCATACAGGAAGTCAAACTTGTTTTCTTCTTCACAGGCCGTCATCACGGCTTCAGCCAGTTCAACCGCGCCTGCGCCGCCCTTGAGCCAGTGCTCGGACAAGGCAGCCAAGGCACCATGCTCACGGGCAATACGCTTGACCAACTCGACTTCCGCGGGTGTGTCCGTGTAAAAGCTGTTCACACACACCACAGGACGCACGCCACTGCGTTTTACAATTTCAATATGAGCGACCAGGTTCTCGCAGCCCTTTTCCAGCAACTCGAGATTCTCCTGCGTGTATTCCGAGCTCAGCGGAATGCCGGGCTTCACAGCCGGCCCGCCGCCGTGCATTTTCAGGGCCCTGATCGTGGCCACGATGACCACGGCATTGGGCTTCAGTCCGGAGGCGCGACACTTCAGATTCCAGAATTTCTCAAATCCTATATCTGCCCCGAATCCGCTTTCAGTCACGTGATAATCCGACAACTTCGTGGCCAGAAGATCGGCCACAATGGAGCTCTGACCAATCGCAATATTGGCGAACGGCCCGGCATGCACAAACACCGGCTGCCCTTCCACGGTCTGAACCAGACTGGGATTCAGAGTATTGAGCATCCAGGCGGTCATGGCACCGTCCACTTCCAGATCCGCCGTGGTCACATCTTTGCCCTGTTTGCTGTACGCCACCACGATCTTGCCGATGCGTTCGCGTAAATCCTTGAGATCCCTGGCTATGGCAAGGATGGCCATGAGTTCGCTGGACACAGAAATGGCGAATCCGGACTTCATCTCGAATCCATCCATTTTCCCGCCCAGACCAATGATGATGTTGCGCAGCGACTGGGCACAGAAATCCATGACCCACTTCAACTGAACCCGTTCCGGGTCGATGTCCAGACGCTTGAGCCCGCTCTTTGCCAGACGGGCATCATCGTAATTGTTCTCGTGCTGCATACGTGCAGTCAACGCCACCATCGCCAGATTATGCGCATTGGTGATGCTGTCGATGTCCCCTGTGAATCCGATGGAGAAGGGTGTCAAGGGGATGCATTGGGCCAATCCGCCGCCAGCGGCCGATCCCTTGATATTGAAAGTCGGCCCCCCACTGGGCTGCCGAATGGCACCTGTTACATTCTTTCCGAGTTTGCCAAGGCCCTCTATCAGGCCAATCACGGTGGTCGTCTTGCCCTCGCCCAACGGAGTCGGCGTAATCGCTGTCACATCAATATACTTGCCTGTCTTGTGCCCCTTGACACGCTCCATGGCCTTGACATAGTCGATCTTGGCCAATTGCCTGCCCATGGGGATGAGTTCATCCGATTTCAGACCCAGCTCCTCGGCCAACTGTTGAACCGGTTTCATAGTGGCTTCAGCCGCCTCTGCCACCTCCCAGTCCTTCATCTTCGTGGGGTCCAGTACACATTTCTTTTGAGGCGTTTTTGAGTTAGAGTGATTTTTTTCGATCAAGGATGAACTTGGGTTCATGGTCATCGCTCCGGAAAAATGGACAGTGTGAACGACATGTGGGATTCCACAGGTTTTTGGGTCACAGACTCAGCTTTTTTGACTCATTTCAGTGTTTAAGCCATCATAATTACGCATGAACCATAACTATGATTTGTTATTTTTGTACCAAGGTATCCCATAGGGATTGATTAGACTATTGTGGAAACCACGTAGATAGGAAAGTTTCCTGATTGTTGTGCGGGCTTGTCTTGGCCTGAAATACTTGCACCAACGCAGTGACAGGCCCAATACTCGCATCCGATTTCGGGCGAATTAGACCACGTGCTCCCCACTAAATCCCATCTGAGTGGCCCTCTTGACGAGATCCACAATATTGTCCACGCCCAGTTTCTGCATGACGTGGCCGCGATGGACTTCGATTGTGCGCTCGGATCGTTGGAGCACATAGGCAATTCGCCGGTTGCACATACCCTGAAGGACCAGACGTAAAACAATGCGTTCCGTCTTGGTCAACGATTTGCCAATGAGCGGGCTCTCCATTTCAGTCTGCCGGAGTGCCACCCGAACGACCTCCAGGAATTCATCAGCCTTCAGGGGCTTTTCAATGAAGTCAAAGGCCCCGGCCTTCAGTGCCTGCACAGACATGGGTACATCCGCATAACTGGTCATCACGATCACGGGCAGCCACGGCGCCAGTCGCAGGGCCTCGGCCAGGACCTCAAGGCCGCTCATGCCCGGCATCTTGACATCCGTGATGAGCAGATCGCATTTTCTAGGTTCCAGTTGCTGAAGGCAACTCTCCCCATCCGGAAAACATGTGCACTCGTATTGAACTGACTCAAGAATAACGCAGGCTGCTTTACGAATACACTCATCATCATCAATCACGAAGACGTGTGTTTTAGAATCATTACGCATTGCCAGCCTATCCGCCTCTACAATCAGTCTAATGAAGCTTTTTCGAATTCCGGCCGAGTCGCCGGGATCCCATTATTTGTCCTGCATCCATACGATACAAGCCTTCATTATACCAATATTGCATGATAGGGCACGCTTTTTTCCACATCAGGGGCCACCCGGAGATGGCCCCTTTGCATGCATCAGAATCAGGTCGTCGAATACACCTTCAGAAAACTGTCAGAGTAGATCTGCTTGTCCATCAGCATTTCTGAGGTAGCCACGACATCCATGAGCTGCTTGTCAAGCACCTCAACAATCGCCGAATCCATACCGCGTGAAATGGCCATGGCCAGGAAGACACGATTGATCAGGCTCCTCTCATTGGTGCCTTGAGACAGATTGGACAGGCCCATGGTAATGTGGGGTGAAGGCTCGGCCAGGTATTTGATCTGCTCTATGGCATTCAGGATATTCCCAGGCTGAGACTGGGCATTGGGCACCTTCACAGGCAGAATGATAGGATCGATATACAATCGCTGCGGATCAAAACCACGTTCCATGGCCTTCTGCACGATTTCAGCGGCTATGGCAACGCGTGTGTCCGTATCCTGAGGTACGCCGTTCTTGTCCATGGTCAGAGTGATGACGCCTACACCCGGGCCTGCACTGTCAGCCATATCCAGGTACTTGTCCAATACGTCTTCGTCCGACTTCTTGTTGAGTGGCGTGGAATTGAGAATCCCACCATTCTCCGTATTCATGACGCTCAGACCTGCAGCGATGACTGCCGGTTTTTGAGAGTCCAGACACAGGCCTGTGGAGCAGGTCTTTTGGATGGTCTCCACCAGCCATTTAATGGTCCCTTCCTGATCAGCCGCCGCCGTACCCACATTGACATCCAGGTATTTTGCGCCTGCTTCAGTCTGGCGTCTGGCCAGATCCTGGATGACCTTTTCATTCTTCTCGGCAATGGCCTGCTTCACATCCGTAAACATACCGTTAATGCGTTCGCCTATTAGAATCACTGTTTAATCCTTTCAAATTCAGTTCTAAGTTTTATGGTTTAAGTTTTGAGGCTTCAGCCGGCATAACACCTAACACCTAAAACTTAAAACCGTTCAATGTCCTACCAGATTTCGTCAATGAAATTCTTGACGATGGCCACGGACTTCGGATGACGCAGCCGGATGATATCGGCTCCGGCCTGCAGCAGACAGATCGCAGTGGTGGCTTCCCACATAGGTCCACGGGCCGCCACGTCACCCCAACCGGGTGCGTCAGCCAGCTTGGCCTCCTTGGCACGCCACGCCTCAAAGCCCACATTACAGATGGCGGGCATGGCCATCATCTTGTCGCCTGACAACGCGGCCAGTCGCTGGCGTTCACCGATGGAATAGGCATACTCAATACCATAGCCCAGGGCCCCTGTGGATTGGTAGGTCACAATGCGTTCAGCGGGAAATCCCATGTCTGTCACCAGGATATTGACCTGCTTGCCGATATTGATGTCCAGAGGCGCACCGGTAATGAGGTTGTGTCCGTCGGCCAGTGCCACGGCCGTGATGGCCTTGTAATTGTCCTGCTCCACAATACCGATGAGGCAGTTTTCGCCCTTGGCCGCTTCGCTGACCTTGGGCATCACCTGATTGTCCTTGTCCGCATTTTCGCACCCCCAGAGAATCAGCGGCACGCCGACTGCCCCCAGGACCTCCCTGGTGGCGGCCACGGCATCGGCTGCGGTCTTGTCACCCTTATCCGGATGAATCCCGTCGAACACGAGGCAGATCAGGTCAGCCCCACACTCCACACATTTGGCCGCCCACTTGCCAGGTGAATCCATGACATCATCAAAGGACTGACTGAGACTCTCAGGCCAGTCATCGGGCCGTGTATCCAGGACGTCCATGGCAATGAGCGGCCTGTCTCCGGCCTTTTCAGGGAGTCCGCCATACACGACACTGGCAGCCCCGCCAATGGTCACTGTATGGGTTCGGGTTCCACCTTGTTCTTTGGTTGCACCGAGTGTGACTCGACTAACGGATCCCGCATGGGTTTGTACTAGTTCAGGTATTGGCATGTTGAACGCCTCCAGATTCGAGTTATTTTCTTCGCTAATTTTTTAACATCGAGGTATCCCGTAACATTCGGGACACGGCTCGTTGTGCCAGACTACTTTGAACATCAAAAATGCTCCGCCCCTGCATACAGGCATCAAGCACGTCCTGATCCTCCGGAATGCACGTCAGCGTTTCAATCCCTTCCAGGTCATCCGCCTGATCGGTGCGGCTCCAGACCACGCCGGATCGCCTGATCTCAATGGGCAGTGACTTTGTGATTTCCACAATCCTCTGCGCTGTAATGCGTCCGATGGGTGACGGTTGTGACACCATACAGAGCAGGTCCACATGGTTGGTGGTGCGTCTGGACAGGTGTTCCATGCCGGCTTCATTATCCAGCACGACAAAGGCGTATTGATCATTGAGCTTGTCCAGGAATCGTCTCAGCATGTTGTTGGCCGCACAATAACACTTGGGTCCTTCCGGCCGTCCCATGCTCACGAGGTCGAATCCCCGAGCCTCCGTGATGATGCTGCTCAAGCCGTACTCGAAGTCACTCAACCGATCGGTGCCGGCATTGGAGGGTGTCTTGCTGCGTGCCTGCTCGCGCAGGTCGGCCACAGTGCCCAATACCTCCACGCCCAGTGTCATGGCAAGACAAGCGTTGGGGTCTGCGTCCACAGCCAGGACAGGTCCGCTCCCCGCTGCAACCAGTTCTTTTATCATCATGGCAGCCAGGGTCGTCTTGCCACACCCCCCCTTGCCGCTTACTGCTATCGTGATTGCCATCTAAATTACTCCTGCTACTCCTGGTTGGCGCTTTCTGCTTGTTTGACCTGGATCGAGGGAAACAGCGATAAATCCGTATGGGGTAGAAAACTCGCCCTGATGAACTCTTCCATATAGGAAGGATCACTCATGAGATCCACATAGGTCATACTCTGCGCGATCTGCTGGGACACATTCAGGGCCTGGTGACTGAGCAATGCGGCGTTGGCACCCATAATGGATGTATTCCCGACAAACCAGACTTTTTCCAGACTCACGTCCGGCAGCATCCCGATACGCAATGCGTGCTGAATGTTCAGGAAGTTCCCAAAGCCCCCGGCCAGATACACGGCGTCCAGATCACCGGGACTGATCTCGGTGGCACGCATCAGAACACGAATCGCAGCGAACACACCCGCCTTGGAACGAATCAGATTATTGATATCAATCTGGGTAATGACCACCTCCGGGTGCTCACCGTCCGGAGCCACCAACTGAAACTGAAGGCCCTCGTCCCCCTCTATCAGCCGCTTGTCGGGGATATCGAGGAACCGCCCGGTTCGATCGATGACCCCTCGATAGTACAGCTCGGCCAGCGTATCCAATAAGCCGGAGCCGCAGAGTCCCACGGGATGTCCATTGCCGATCGTACGAACCGTGATGCGGCGAGTGGAACTCATGCGAAACTGCTCGATCGCCCCCTTGACGGCGCGCATGCCGTGTTTGACGCCGCTGCCCTCAAATGCCGGACCTGCAGAACTGGACGCACACATCATCCAATCCCGATTCCCCAGCACGACCTCCCCATTGGTGCCGATATCCACCAGCAGGCACAGCCCTTCGCTCTCATTGAGACCCGTGGCCAGCACACCGGCCACAATATCGCCGCCCACATACGCTGCTACACTGGGGAAGCAATACATGAGTCCGCGCTTGTTGATCTGAATCCCGGCTTCTGCCGCTCGAATCGGGGGGACAAAATCGGCCGATGCCACATAGGGTTCACGCCGAATGCGCGTGGGGTCCAGGTTGAGGAGAAAATGGATCATCGCGGTATTGCCCGCCACCATGCAGGCCGTGATGTCGCTGAGGCCGATACACTGGCGTGCTGCAATCGTGGTCAGGAGGTCATTGACGTCCTGGACAATCCGATCCTGTAATTGATCGAACGCATCGTGCTCTTCGGCATAGATGATCCGGCGAATGTAGTCTTCACCAAAGTTGATCTGGCTGTTGTACGTGGCCTCCTTGTCCAGGACTTTCCCTGTGATCAGGTCCACCAGATGCGCCACCACCGTGGTGGTGCCCAGGTCGATGGCCACGCCATAGTTCCGCCCGGATTGATCGCCTGCCTGCACCTCCACGACTTCCAGGGTCCCGCCCCGCTGCCCCACTGTGGCGGTGACTTGGTAGGATGACTTCTTCATCACGGACGACAGGGTCTGGAGCACGCGAAAGCCCGTCTGGATAATGGGCGCATCCAGGGTGTCACGAATCGCCAGATAGAGCCGTTCGTGGTCGGCCGTGTGATCATGGACTGTGGGGGCCGACATCTTCAAAAATATCTTCCTGACCACCGGGTCAATGGCAAAGGCCGGGCCCTTTAACTGGCGTTTCATCTGACGGCATTCACTCACGTCGCTGGCCGCCAGAATATGTCCCGCCTCCAGACCATGGCGTTTGGGCACGGTCACAATCATGTCAGAGAGAATCTTGGTCTGGCAGGCCAATACCATGTCCTGCGCCAGTTCATCCGGCGTCAACAGGTTTGTAGACCGGCTTTGATAATGGCCCTTGTCCACCACCACTTTACACTTGCCGCAGTAGCCGTCTCCACCGCAGATGCTGCTGAGGTAGATGTTGGCCTTGTGCGCCGCATCCAGTATGGACTCGCCCTGCTGGACTTCGACCTTCTGACCCATGGGCTCAAAGTGGACTGAAAGACATTTATCCTTTCCGGATTTCATTTAGACCAGACTTCCTGCAGATATTTGGGCAGCATGGATGACTCTCTCGGTCCCACCAGCACTTCCCAGCCTGTGGCCTCTTCCAGCTTGCCGCTCATCACGGCGACATACCCGGGAATGATCATCTTGCGATGTTTGACCTTGCTCTCCACCTCAAACTTGTCAATCGCCGCTTTCACGCATTCTTCATTGAGTTTGTCCCCTGAATAGGCGGTCAGGACGCTGGTGCCTTCGGTGTCCACGACCAGGATATAGGCCGGGATACGACTGGCTTCCACGTCGGACTCCACCGTATAGTACGTGAGAGAGAAATTCGTGGTGAACAGGACCGGAGACGTTTCATCCGGCTCGCCGATCTCGTACAGCTTGGCTTCGACCTGAATCGGTTTCTGCGGATCTGTATAGATGTTTGTCACCACGGTCAACAGGGCCAGATACACGGCCGGCTCCACGGAATCCACAGCCACAATATTGCCGTACTTGCAGAGCAGGCTGGCTGCATCGGCCAGTTGACGCGTGTCGTCGCCCTGGTCGACAAGAGACAGGGTGGGATACCCCAACGCACGACAGCCCTTTTTCAAGGCCAGGGCCCTGGCCTTGGTCCAGGTGTAGAGCCGTTCCTTCACGCTCAGCCCGTCCAGACTCAGCACCAGATCTTCGGCACCCAGGGCCGCCGCCTTTTCCGTCAATTCCGCCAGGGCTTCCAGCGAATCCGCCTTGACTGCGAGAGGACATTTGTGGGTCTTGGCCAGACCGGCCATGGCCTCAATCGTGGACTGCGTGGCAGAGGCAATCAAGGGACAGGCGCCCGTCAACTCTTCCAACGCACCTTGAATCGCGTCAGCAGAGTCTGAATACAGAATCACCGCAAGCTTGGAATGCTGCTTGAGGGCGCTCGCCGCATCTCTGAACAGCTTTGGATCGCCCGAGTCATTCTTGAGAGCCACCGCATTGACACCCAGGTGAAGTCCCACACGTTCAAACTGCAGGCCGTTCACGGCCTTGATGCGTGCAAGCAGCGCGTCCCCTGTCAGGCTGTCAGACACGACGGCGGCCACTGCCGCGGGATTGTGAAACTTCTCTTCGTGTCTGAAGAGCACGGTTTCCTGGCCCACCTGGACCTGATGCTCTCCCTGGCCGAACTTGATCAGGCGCATGGGCGGCGCAGCGGCTGCATCCAATGTCTGTTTGGCCTCGTCAGAGACAAAAGGACACGCATCGAGTTTGGCCCGTTTCTGGGCCAACTGCATGGCAAAAGCCAAACACGTGGGCATACCACATTTTTTACAGTTTGTTTTTGGCAGAAGTTTAAATATGTCAAGTCCGGTTAGTGCCATTGTTATTTCCTTTTACTTGGTCTTTGGTATGGGTCCTGGGCACTGACCCCTGACCCCTAATCCCTGATCCCTTGTCTTAGAACATGGGTTCCAACGTCATGACGGGATGTCCTTTTTGGGTGATGTATTCCAACACTTCCTCTTCTGTGGTGGCGACCCTCTCGTCTGCAATCTGGTCTATAAAGGCAGCCGCATCCAAACCGGCCGCCTCGGCCACCTTGGTCAGCGCGGCACTGACTTCTTCCTTCAGTGCCGAGGGCATCCACACTATTCGAGGGACACCCCCTTCTGCAGAAATAAACTTCTTGGACGTGATGTAGTGCTTGGAGTGTCCTATGAAGCCGGGCACCTGATTACCGCCGCCCACGGTGCCTGCCAGCGTGGAGAACTTCATGCCGCAGGGCGTCATTTCAGGGTACTCTCGATTCACGATCATGATGCCATTGGTCATGGGCAGGATCGCGGAAATACATTCAAAACAGCCGCAGCTCGTCATGGGATCCACAATGATGGAGTACGCACTCATCTGCTCCAGGGCCCCTTGAGAATTCGATTTGATGAAATCATTGATCTTTTCCCACTGCCCCAGCTTGTTATCAACAGACCTGCCCTTGGGAATCGGCTGGTTGGGGCCTGTGGGTGTGATCTCATACGCAGCTCTGCCGTCCAGCCAACTGTAGGCGCCGCACAGGCCGCTGCGTTCCGGTGTGATCACGCACACATGCGTGGGTGCGAAGCTCTGACACAGGGTACAGGAATAGAATGTATCCACATTCTCGTCCGTCATATTGGCCAGACGCGCGTCACGCTGCTCATACACGGCCACAGCCTCTTCCCGCAAGGCCTCGACCTGCTTCAGGTCCGTGTAGATCTTGACCTGCACCTTATCCACGATACTGGAGAACCGGTCATGCAGCATGGCATGGAGGATACTGCCAATATGTTCCAATCTGAATCCCGCATCATAGGCGGCCTGACTGATACGCACCCAGTTAATATTGCGCTGGCCCATATGCCAGATGCCCTGGGCCTCATTGAGCAGTGTGTGTGTCTGACGCTCCAGCACCGGCTCAAAATCGGCCTGCATCTTGCGTCCCGCCACTTCGATCACAATACCCAGGGGCAGCTGACCACCCGGCTTGAGCGTATCGATGTCCGGTCCGATGATCTCGATCTTGCCGTCCTCGACCTCGGAGATATCACGCATGCTGAGCCATTCGAATGCCGGGGTCCGGTTGCCTCCAAATTCACAGAACATCTCTTCCTTGCGGATACGTTCGCCCTCGAACGCGGGACTGTACGACACGGGGATGGGCACTTCGGAGACCTTGATCTTGAGCCCGCGTACTTCAATGGCCTTGTCCACAATCTGGTCATGGGGAATATTGGAGACCACGTGTTCGTAGGTACACACACCGGTGGGCAGGATCTGGGGAATGTCGGAGTCCGCAATGGTGGGGAAGCCGTAATTGATCGCGCCTGCAGCCGTGGCATACCATTCGTCGGTCACCTCACCCAGTGCCATGACAAAGGCAAACACGCGATTCTTGTTATACAGCAGATTACGCGTAAAGTCACCGGCCTGAACGCCGCCAAAGCTCAGGGCGGCACGACTGGCAAAGCCCAGGGCGTAGATGGCAGACGTGATGCCAGAGCCAAACGGGACCAGTCGCGTGTCCCATCCCAGTTCCACGCCGCCCTCCACGAGCTGCTCGGCAAATGACGTGCCGTGGTCGCAGGCATGGAGAAAGACGTACAGGCTCTTCTCCTGCAG
>JAIPFM010000165.1 GCA_021736645.1 Phycisphaerae bacterium
CCAGTCACGACAACAGACGCTGCCAATCTCAGCTTTTTACGGCGCGCGAACCTGGAACTGTGGCCCAGATCCGCTTTGACCACAATACTTCACTTGTCTATCGCATGACACAAGCTAATCATTTCACAGGCACAGTGATTTGGGCAATGAATGATTGCCCATTTATAAACAGACCTGTCACACTCAGAGTCACTTTGGTTTGACCTGGCAGCAATTGATCCAGCACGGGCTGTCTGTCAAACAGGGCCAGAATGCGCACCTCACCATCTGCGCCATACACTTTATAGGTTGTCCTGAGACTGCTGCTCTGGCTATGATAAGATTTTGCAGTACCTGGCGTCAGGCTCAGGGGCTGGGTCACGTCAATATCAGCCAGCTTCACACTGGATGGAAAAGTCATATCCAACATGAGTTCGTCTTTATGATCATTCCTCAACAAGGGAGCGGTGTAATAGATTTTCGGTGTGGCAAGGACCATAGGCATCGACTTGGTGACCACACTCACAGGCACAGACACCGTGGCAGTCCCATGGCCACTCAAAATGGCCTCGTTGGTAATGATCTGACCGGACGCAACCTCATCTCTGACGCGTACCACAATCTTGAAGCACCCCATATAATTGGGCGCGATCGAGGCAAAGGACCAGGTATACGTGTGGGCACTGACATCGTACACACCCACACCGCCTGAATCCGCACTGATAAATTCGACCTCTTGAGGCAGTTTATCCACAAGAAGTACACCTGTGACCGGGAATTGATTGGCAGGATTCCCCACACACAATTCATAGGTCACAAGGCTCCCGGCATCCACATGGTAAGTATCCCCTATCAGCATATAGTTGGGATCCGCGACCACAGACTTTGTCAGGGTCAAGGGCTCCAGCTTGGCAGTCACACTCACAGGGGTAGACACTGTGGCCATACCAAGACCATCCAGACTCGCGGTATTGGTGATGATCTGACCCGGTGTCACATCGGCCTTAACACGCACTACAACCTTAAAGCAGGCCGCGTAATTGGGGTCTATGGCGTCAAAGAACCATGAATAGGTATGGGTGCCCGTATCGTAAAAACTCACACCTCCGGCATCAGCACGGATAAACTCTACCTCCTGGGGTAGTTTGTCCACAAGCAGTACATCCCTGACCGGAGATGTGTTGTCAGGATTCCCCAAGCACAATTCATAGGTGACGATGCCGCCTGCATCCACATACGTGGTGTCGCCCACCATGACATGAGTGGGATCCGGAACGACACTCTTTGTGAGAGTCAGGGGCTTCAGAGCCTGGAAGACCTTGACGGATTTGGACACACTCGACACCGGGGTTCCATTGGCCATGGCAATGACCTGGTTGGTGAGCACGGTCTCGGGCATCAAGTCATCCTTGACCTTAAAGGTCAGTTCCACCCTGAATGTCTTATTTGGCCCCAAGGTTGGACGTGTCGCTGTCACCGTATGAGAGACCGGATCATACTGCCCGGTGGCGCCGTCAAAGTTTGCAGACACATACTCCAGACCACTGGGCACAGAGTCAATCATGATGACTTCTGCGGCTGTATATTTAGCATCCACATTGCCAACATCAATGACATACGTGATCAACGCACCCCGGTGAATTTCGCTTGTCACAGGATCGTAATCATTACTTGGTTTAATGCCCATGTTTAAAGCCAAGGCATTAAACTTGGTCACCACACTCGTCTCTGTAGAAACCGGGACCACTTCACGACCTGCCACACTCGCTTTATTGGTAATGAGTTGGCCCGGCACGACAGTATCTTTCACACGTACGACAACCTGGAAGCACCTGATATCGTTCGGTTCAATCGTATCAAATGCCCAGGAAAACGTGTGTGTATTGGGATCATAGGCACTCACACCTCCCTCGTCAGCGGCGACAAATTCTACTTCCGCAGGCAACTCATCGACCAAAAGGACATCCATGACCGGGTATTCATTCGCCGTATTACTCAGGCAAACCTCATAAGTCACGAGCCCCCCTGTGTCCACATAGGTTGTATTTCCCACGCGAATGTGATCGGGATTCATGACCACGGTCTTTGTCAATCCCATGGCATTGTATTCCACCTTCACGTCCACACTGGCCGTGGTGGATGGGGTCTCATGACTGTCAAGTACCACCGAATTCGTGACCACGGTCCCAGGCATCACAGAATCCTTGACCCGGGCGAACAGCCGGAAGCAATGGGTTGCCGCGGGGTCCAATCGGTCCAGATTATATTGGTATGTCCTGGTTGTCGCGTCATATACACTGGTAGCATTATCCGGATGCGCATCATTCACAAAGTCCAGATGATCCGGCAGAAGGTCTGTGACCGTCAAATCTGTCACAGGCAGCAGGTTTTCGTTGGTCATGCACACCTGATATTCAATCATTGAACCAGGGCCAGTGACGAACTGATCATTGACGGTCACAACGCCCGACACCGGGGTAATCGCCAAATTGAGGGAGTTATACCCTATTGGCGTACTGGGAATGTACAAGGCACGAGCCAATCCTTTGAAAGGCATGGTATAGAACGTCTTAAGTGTTGAATCCAGGACCATGATCACCCTGGCATCATTTTCTAAGCTTGGCGTATTGCCAATCAAGACATACACTAGCGACGTGGAATTATCCGCAGAAATAGAGAGCACCGTGCCAATGTTTTGCCCCACAACCACTGATTTCTTGGTATTGGTGGTCAGGTTGTACTGTGTCACAGTGGCATTGCCCCCGATTTCTCCCCCGGCATACAGCAGCTGCTTTGTCGAATCCACACCCAAACTGTTGGCCACATAATCGGTGGAGATTCGCCCTGCTTGAGTCCAATCTTCTCGGGCAAAGGCCGTTTTGAGGACCTGCACATCCGGCGTTGTTGAAGCCACATACACCAAATCCTTGGCCTCGTTTAAGGCAATGGCCCCCAAGTTCTCAGCCTCAAGCGGCACTTCTGAAGGCCCATACCCGATGTTTAAGAGCAACTTACGATCTGGATCCCAGTTATAGATGATCAAACGATTAATCAGGCGATCCGTACCAATATCCGTGGTATAGAGTCGCTCAGCCTTTGGATCATAGACCATGCCCCCAGCGTACATATCCACAGGCACCAGATAGACAAAGCCAAGCCAGTCCAGCGTCTGGCTGTCAAAAATACCGGCGTGACTGCCACGATTGTAGGTGACAAAAAGAATCTTGGTCTTGGGATCCATGCCCAGGCCATTCAAATACTGCACCTCATCCCTTCCGGGAAAGATCTTGGTGGCCTGTAAGGCAAGTGATCCATCCCCCATCACATCAAAAACCCAAAGAACCTTGGCTTTTGTATCCTCCGTGCCCCCAACAAGATACAGGCTTTTGGCTGTTGCAGTACTGCAGAACATGTTCATGACGCACATAAACAAGCTAAAGCTTGATGCAAATAACACGTTTTTAATCCTATTTACCCTCTTGCTCATAACGACCTCCACCTCAGTTTATAGCGTGAGTTATGACCTGTATTTCATAATAACCACAAAAATAACTAGTGAATTGCCTCAACAAACACGATCTGCAATATAAAACAGTTTCTATGCCTGACATAACGCCGCTTTTTCTATTTTAACACATCTTCATCAATTTTCGCTACTCATATTAACATCTTCGTTCGAATTTCCTGAAAATTTGCACAAAATGGGTACATTCTCGCGGTCTTTAGAGTCTGAAGCATTCACTTGGAGGCCAAGGGTATGGTTTAAGGAGTGGATAAAGAATGTGTCAAAAAGTTTTCCGGCATAGGCAGTTACATATCTCCAAGTTTCTGTAACGAGACGGACCGGATTTTCTGTTGAACATACTCGTCAATTTCAGACACGCTGTCCATCAGAAACACAGTCTCAACCAGGTCCCGACACTGCGCCATACTCACACTTCGAATGATCCTTTTGACCTCAGGGATCAGGCTGGGAACCACAGACAGGGAACGAACTCCCATGCCCAGCAACAACATCACAAAGGCCGGTTCGGATGCCATTTCACCACACACGCTCACGTCGATACCGGTGGTTGCAGCCCCATCCACCGTCATCTGGATCAAACGGAGCACACCCGGATCAAAGGACGAAAACAGATCCGCCACCTGGGCATTGCCGCGATCCACGGCCAGGGCATATTGAGTCAGATCATTGGATCCGATACTGAAAAAATCCACATAACGGGCAAAACAGGCAGCCATCACTGCAGCAGACGGCACCTCAATCATGATACCCACGGGCATATCCGTGTCATACCCCTGCCCAGTCCGATCCAAATCGGCCTTGACCGAGGCCAGAATCTCCCTGGCCAGTTGAATCTCCCGGACACCGGATATCAGGGGAAACATCAGCTTGACCGGTCCCTGGGTAGAGGCCCGTAATATGGCACGCAACTGGGCCACGAACATATCCCTGTGCATCAGGCTGAAGCGAATGGAACGCAGGCCCAGAAATGGATTGTCTTCCCGAGTGAATCGATGACTCTGCGTAAACTTGTCGGCACCCAGGTCCATCGTGCGAATGGTCACAGGGCGGCCGTTCAGGGTCTTGACTACCTGAACATAAGCCGTGTAATGATCCTCCTCTGTAGGTTCTTTACCGCTTTGAAGGTAGAGAAATTCCGTTCTGAACAGGCCTATACCCTGGGCCCCCGCGTCCAGGACCGCGCCGCTCTCCCTGGGAAACTCGATATTTGCCATGAGCGAGATGTCAACGCCGTCCTGAGTCATGGCAGGCTGCTCTTTCAAGACTGAAAAAGAGGCCTGGAGGGCAACCATGGCTGCCTGCGTCTCTCTGAACCGGGCAATTGTCTCCGCACTCGGATTGACAATTACGGTACCGCTGTTGCCGTCCACGATCAGCATGTCGCCGCGACGCACCGTCTCAGTCAGATCGTGCAAGGCCATGACTGCAGGGATGCCCATGGCCCTCGCCACAATCGAGGCATGACTGGTCACACCGCCCGTGTCACAGACAATACCCTTCACAAACTGCTTGTCAAATGCAGCCGTCTGGGTGGGTCGCAACTCTCTGGCCACGACCACCATCTCTTCTGTCAGGTGCCCCAGCGTCTCCTTTTTCAGGTCTATAAGATGACGCAACAGTCGCTTCTCAATATCACGCACATCTGCAGCACGCTCGCTGATGTATCGGTTGGGCACCTTGGCAAAATGACTGTGCAACTCCTGCAGCACTGAGGAAGCCGCATATTCTGCAGTCACACAATCCTGGTGAATGCGTTGAGTCACCCGATCACGCAAACTCTGATCCTGGAGAAAGTGCCGATGCACCGAGAACAAGTCATGAATCTCGCTGGAATCCGACGCCTGATATTCTGCCTCCAGTGCCGCGAGTTCTGCAATCGCCATTTCAAACGCATGATGGGCGCGCTGTACCTCTGAATCACACAGCGAAGGAGAAATAGAACGCTTGGGGATCTGGTACTCTTCAGAATCCAGAATAACGGCCTTACCAATGGCAATGCCTGGAGATACAGCCAAACCAGTTTTATTCAGCATTAGGGTGGTTCTCACTTTTCATCGGACATCCGTGCCAGTACCGCGCGGGTCCTGGGCAGGGCATCTGGATGCGACTCCTGAATATAGGTAAGCAATTTTTCGCGGACCTGGCAACGCAGATCCCAGCCATCCGAGGCATTGGCCGTACTCATCAAGGCCCTGAGCTCCATGGTTTTTTCCGTGGCATTGGTCACCTGGAGGACACACACCCGTTTATCCCACAAAGGGCTTTTATCAAGAATGCCCTGGAGTGTCTGGCGCACGGCATCAACCGGCACTGTATAATCGGTATACAAAAACACTGTGCCAAGCAGCTCGGCGGTGGTGCGCGTCCAGTTCTGAAATGGCTTTTCAATAAAATAGGTAACAGGCACGATCAGACGCCTCTGATCCCAGATCCTGACCACCACATAGGTCAGGGTGATCTCTTCAATGCGGCCCCACTCGCTCTCCACAATGACCACATCGTCCAGACGGATGGGCTGCGTAAAGGCAATCTGCAGGCCGGCGATCACCGTGGTAATGGTCTTTTGAGCTGACATACCCACCACAATACCAATGATCCCAGCAGACGCCAGCAAGGTCGTGCCAATCTGCTGTCCCTTGGGAAAGACCATCAAGGCCGTGCCGAACGCCACGACCAGGACGATCACCACCACAATGTGACGCATCACATCCAATTGCGTATGCACCTTGCGTGCCCTCAGATTGTCCTTGGCTGTGATGTCAAATTGACCCGTCACCACATCACGCAAGACCTGTGTGGACTTGATGACCAGCCAGGAAATCAGGACGATCATGGCCAGACTGAATCCCGTGGTTATCAATTCTTTGTTGGCCTCAGCCCAGGGCCACAGAGGCAACAGACTGCGGACGAAAATCAGGCCGATCAGACCTATCAGAGGTACCCGACAGTGCCGGATCACAGATTTTAACAGCATAACATTCACTCCTTAAGTAAGACTGGTCGGAGACACAGAGGCAGCAGCCCCAGGTGTCTCAGACACGATTCGAATGGGAAACGGGGCCGTGTCTGTTCCAGCGTACAGGCTGCGATGCGGGAACGGGATCTCAATGCCTGCTGCATCGAACCGCGCCTTGATAAGTTCCCGCACAGTTTTTTTCAGGATCAGAAAGTCTTCCTTCACACTCCACACAGCAAACAGAAACTGCAGGGCCGAGTCTCCGAAATCTTGAAACAAGACAAGAGGTTCCGGTTCATCCAGGATATGGGGATGATCTTTGGCAATGTCCAGGAGTATCCCCTTGACCAGATTGACATCTTCCTTATACGCCACCGACACATTGATGTCCAGGCGGCGAATGGGAAAGTGAGTCAGGTTATTGACCTGGGTCTTGATGAGATTTTCATTGGGCATGCGCACCAACTGGTTGTCAAATGTGCGAAGCTTGACAGACAGCAGGTCAATGGACAGCACAATCCCAGTGGTGTCCCCCACACGGATCTGGTCCCCCACCTCAAAGGGGTGTTCAGAGATCAGAAACAGGCCGCTGATGATATTGGACACGCTTGTCTGGGAGGCAAAGCCCAGGGCAATACCCACAATGCCGGCTGCCCCGAGCAAGGCACCCAGTTGGAAGTTCAATTGATGGAGCACCTGCAGAATAATGATCGTGGTGCCCACATAAAAAATGCCCTTTCTGAGCAGCATGGCGCCCTGGGCAGACAGCTTTCGTTTGGCAGAACGAGCTGCCAGAGACGACGCAAAGACCACACCAGGGAATCCCAGTCCAATCAGCATGGCCACACGAATGGCCACTTTCAGTTCAAACAATTTGCTCCATTCAATCTGAGCGAGTATCATCATGGAATCTGCCTTCATTCATTGGTTTCTAGGAGTCACTGAACCGGATAATACTGGCCAGGCTGCGTTTCAAAAGGGTTTCTTTGAACGGTGTCCTTGGGGGCGTGATCAATTTGAGATCACTGCCCAGCTTGGGTTTTTGCCGGGCATAATCAACTTTGCTTATCTGGTCTTCCCCCTGAAAGGTGATCATCACCTCATTGGTCCACAACAGATGCGTGCCCTGGTACAGGCTCAGATGCTCCACATGGAGGCAAAAACGCTCCACATCCAGTCGATCCTCTGAGGCATTGCGAATCCGGACCGGACACAGGGCCTTGTACACAGGGTGGTCTGCATCCTCGATCTGGCGCCGGGCCCGAGTCATGAGGGAATAACACAACTCTCCTTCCATGGTATCCCCAAACCAGGTATTGGAACGTACAGCGCTGGGCACGTCGCAAAGCTCAATGAGCTGACCGTCACCAGCCTCAATCTTCAGCCAGATCGGGAAGCTGACATAGAACACAGCCTCCTTGCCCACTGAAATCTTGACAGGCGACTCTGTACGTACTACCACAGGGCGGTTCGGCAGACAGGGTGTCAAACGAACCTGGTGCATTTCCTTTTCCACAACCCATCGGGACCATGGAGTATGCAGAGGCACTTCTTGCACATACTCTTTTAATCCATGCATATCCATGAACTGGCCCTCTAATTCGTAGGTTTGGGCCACATGCATTTCGCCATCCGTCTGCCTGAGCCATAGGACCAGGGGGCCAATACGTGCCTGATAAATTTTTAATGCATCTATTCTCTGCGGTTTCCAGATATCCATATCCCTACCATCGCTCCTATAATGTCTGTGCTCTAAAAGGCAGGTTTGTACTGCAAGTTAGTCTATAGCCATCAAATCCCGGATTGTCAATGTTCGTCTCCCTTTATCTAGGCCTTCAAACCCCAGATGTGCATACATACCGTACATACTGCTTGTAAGCCAAAAGCCTTCATGATAATGTTGGCTCAGGATATCCAGCGTATCCTGGAACAATGTATACAATGGAATGTTTTGGAGTACACACATGTTTGGAATCGGCTTGAAGACTCTTAAATCTACATATCTGGCCGTGTTATGCGTATCTCTATGCTTGTGGGGTCTTTTTGCCTGTTCGGCCAGCGCTCAATCCACCCCGCAAGCCCCAGCCAACACCCCTACCACCGCGCCTTCGGTGCCTCAACCCCTGCCTCAGGGTGACACCCCCTTGACCCTGGACGCCATTACAGGCCTTAAAACTCAGACTGCCAGTTCCGACCAGATCGACGAACCCACCAAGGCCAAGCTCCAGGAACTCTATGACCAGATCCTGTTACACCTCAAACAGCTCAAGGAAAACCAGGATAGTCGCCTGAGTTATGACCAATATCGTACCAATGCCCCGGCTGATCTGGAAAAAATAAAGGCAGCCCTGGCCCAGCCGGCCAACCCCCTGTCTGACCTGCCGGGCAGCGAAGCGTCTCTTGAACAGATTCAGCAGGCCCTGACAGAGGCTAATCTGGGCCTGGAAAAGGCCAAAGCCACTGCGGATGACCGAGAGCAGGAACCCAAACGACGCACAGAACGGCGTACCCAGATCCCGGAACGCATGACCACCCACCAAAAGATCATCGCCGACATGGACGAACAACTGCGTACCCAGGCCAAGACCACGCCTCTGGATCAGGCCAAGGACCTCCTGGCCCAGGCAAAAAAGCAGGCGTCTGCGGCGCGCATTGATATGATTACGGCAGAAATGCTTTACTTCGACGCCACCACGGACCTGCTTGCAGCACAGCGTGACCAGGCCACGCGTCAATTGGACACTGCAAAAAAGCGAGTCGCCGCCCTTCAGGACCGCCTCAATTTGCAGCGAAAGGCCGAAGCAGAAAAGATCCGTCAGCAGGCAGCGCAGGCCACAAAACAGACAGAGCAGGACCATCCTGTCGTCCAGAAGGTAGCCTTGAAGAATACGGAGCTGGCACAAAAACAAAAGGACCTGACCGACCTCCTGCAAAAGACCACTGAGAGGGATCAGAAGATCAAGCAGCAGGTCGTACGCCTGGGAGAGGACATGGATGCGGCCAAAGAACGTCTCAATATGGCCCACGGTGTCACGCACGTGACCCGGACCCTGCTTCGTAGTGAACGCAACAAACTCAACAAACTGTACAATGTCCAGGCCAACCGACGCGCCATCAAAGAGCGAGTGTCCGAGATCACAGACACGCAACTGGACATCTATCAATACGATCAGGATTGGACCCAACTCGGTGACACGGAACTCGTCATCAGTACACGCCTCGCCAACTCGGAACAACCCATCCCCGAGGGCCAACGCGAAGCCATTGTCACCAAGCTCACGGACCTGCTCCAAAACCAGCGAACCATTGTCCGACGCATTGCAGACCTGTCTCAGAGCTACTCCACGGCCCTGCTGAGCCTGGACATATCCGAGCGACAGCTCGTGGACGAATTGCACAAATACCAGGCGTTCATCGATGAAAACGTCCTCTGGGTTCGAATAGGCTCGTGGTCCGACTTCATGAGCGTACATGCCTTTTGGTCGGCCCTGGTCTGGCTGGTCTCGCCGGCTCAGTGGCATGAAGTGGCAACCTTACTAAGGTCCGACCTTGCAGCCCAACCCGAATCCTATGCTGGGGTCTTTCTGGGCTTGATATTGGGTCTGCTCCTGCATCGAAGAATCATCCATCACATCAGACAACTTACGGAAAAGACACGTCACACCTATACGGATCGTTTCCTCCATACCCTGGTTGTCATTGCATTAACGATCCTTTTGAGCCTGATTTGGGCGGGCTCGATCCGATTCATAGGGTGGCGCCTTGACCTCAGCACTTCCAACAGCGAATTTGTCCGCGTCATGAGCGGTGCCCTGTCCGTACTGTCCTTCCAGGTCTTTGTCCTGCTGTTCTTCTATTGGCTGCTCCTGCCGGATGGCCTGGCCCTGCAACTGGGTCTGAACGATCGCTCACGTGCGTTTTTCAGACGCCACCTGGTCTGGTTCGTGATGGTCAGCCTGCCCCTGACCTTTGCAGGCTATCTCCTCCAGGAGCAGCAACTGAACGAAACCTGGGCAGGCGGCATCGGACGATTGCTGCTGGTCCTCAATCTTTGCGCGTTCACAGGCTTGGCCTATGTGCTGCTGCACCCCACAAATCCGATCATCACCCCTTTCCTCGAAAAACACAAAAACAACTGGGTCGGTCGCGTGCACCCGATGTGGCGTGGCTTGGTCACGCTCGTGCCAGCAGGCTTCACGGTTCTGGCCCTGTTTGGCTATGCCTATGCCGCACGTCACCTGTACCTGAAACTCTTGGCCGTAGCCCTGCTGGCCGTGGGATGCGGCCTGGCCTACGCCTTGCTCATTCGGTGGCTGGAAATCACCGAGAAACAATCCATCTTCCGCCTCCGTCGCAAACGACAGAGAGACGCCGGCACTGACAGCAAGGAAAGCTCCCTTTTGGATGATCCCCACCCTGAGCAGGCCATCCAGAGCATTTCCGACCAAACCCGCCGCCTGATCCATGCCTTGGCTGTGCTGATCCTGATCATCGGCATCTGGTGGATCTTCCAGAGCATCCTCCCAGCCATGAACAAGATCCAGGAACACGGCCTGTGGCCAACCGCCAACCTGGATGCAAACCAGGAACCCATCGATATTACGATTGGCAACCTCGTGGGCGCTTTTCTGTTCGTGGTCATGACCGTAATTGTGACCAAGAACGTCCCCGGCCTGCTCGAGATCACACTGCTGAGAAACCTCCCCCTGGACCGGGGTGCGAGATTCGCCATCAGTACCCTGTGTCGATATGCCCTGGCCATCATCGGTATCACCCTGGCCTTTACCAAGATCGGTATTGGCTGGGCCAAGGTCCAGTGGCTCGTGGCTGCCATGACCGTAGGTCTGGGGTTCGGTCTCCAGGAAATCTTTGCCAACTTCATCTCCGGCCTGATCATCCTGTTCGAACAGCCCATCCGCGTAGACGATGTGGTCACAGTCGAGGATGTGACAGGCGTGGTGACCCAGATCAAGATCCGCGCCACCACCATCCGTAAATGGGATCGCAGAGAGCTGATCGTACCCAACAAGGAGTTCATCACCAATCGCCTGATCAACTGGACACTGTCGGACAATGTGATGCGCATGGAGTTCCCTGTGGGCATTGCCTATGGCTCAGACACCGCCAAAGCCGAAAAACTCCTATATGAAATCGCCCAGGCAGACACGGATGTGCTCAAGGACCCCCCTGCTGTGGTCATCTTCAAGGGCTTTGGCGACAGTTGCCTGGACTTTGAACTGCGCGTCTACTTCAACGGCATTGACGCGTACCTGCCCTTGTGGCACAGAATCAACATGGCCATAGACCAGGCCTTCCGCCAGGCCAATGTAGAGATCGCCTTCCCGCAGCGTGACCTGCATCTCAGATCGTCGGATATCCCTCTACCGTTCAAGACTGAATAGGCGGCGCCTTTTTCTGAAAACTGAACACTGAAAACTATATACTACAGGGCTTTTTGTAAAAGTCCTGTTAGGAGTGTCCTAATGCAAATGCATCTCAAAGCTTTAATGGTGGATACCAGCACAGGTTTCTATCGTACCAACCGCTACCCACTGGGTGACTTTTTTGGGCCTGTGGATCTGGGATTACATCTGGCCGGCAAACACAACAGTCTGAATATCGGTGTGGGACTCCTGGCAGGCTCGATCTTTCCGGGCTCCAACCGGTTGGTATTCACGGGTTTTTCTCCCTGCTGGGGTGGTTTCTATATTTCATCCATGGGAGGCGCAGGCCTGGTATTTGACAACCTTGGCATCAACATGCTCTCCCTGGTGGGTCGGGCCCCAACCCCGTCAGTCCTGTGTCTAAACCGTATCCATGGCGAGGAAATCCAGGTTGAACTCCATCCCGTCAACGCAACTGAGATCTGGCAAAAAGAACCTGGCGGCGTGTATGCGATCATGGCACACTGCCTGGAACATTTTGGCGGTCAATACGAGTCAGACCCTCGCATCCTGGCAGTCGGCCCGGCCTCTGCTGTCACGGACATCGGCGCGATCGTGTCTGTCCCTGTGAATCAGGGTCAGTTGAGTCATGTGGACACCTGGGCCGGACG
>JAIPFM010000166.1 GCA_021736645.1 Phycisphaerae bacterium
TTGGCCCATGCCTTTCTCCTGTCTCTGCCTGACCTGGATGACCGCCACACCTGGATTCAATGGCTGTCTTCCGGTTCCATCGGCCTGCTGGCCCTGCAGATCGTGACAGCCGTGTGGGCAGAGATAGACAATGAAGTCTACTACCGTTTCCTCGCTGTCGTCGCGATTCTCCTGGCGCTGGAGACGCTGGTGATTCCGATCCTGATGAAGCTCAAGAGAGGCCCTGTCAAAGTGGGACAGCGACTGACTCTGGAACAGGTTGACAGTGACCTGTATCAGGATATGACAGGAAAACAGTATCACGTGACAGAGGTCCTGTCCGAGCCAGTCGTTCCGCGTGCCGGTGGTCCAGATCAGGAGGGTTGACAGTCTGACTTTTCCTCTCCTGCGATGCCCTTGCCGAATCTGGAGAAGCTCGCTGCCTGGGACGACTATTGCGCCTCGCGCAGATAATCAAGTGTAGAACTGGCAGGCACATTGGAAAAATGGTATAACCGCAAATGCAAAGAGTCCATGGCCACACAAACTGAAGGAAGTAGTGAGGTCGTTCCATGCATTGCGGAAAGAACAGCAAACCACCCATGACTCGCAGGGATTTCGTGAAGGTCACGGGCACGATTGTCTTTGTCACGAGTGCGGGATGTCATGTTATTTTGGGGCAGGACAGCCAGGCCGAAGATACGCCTGCGGGGTCCAAGGGATTCCGCCCTCGGACGGCTACCTGCTGGTGGACACGCGCCAATGTCAGGGGTGTGCCAGTTGCATGCTCGCCTGTTCCCTGGTCCATGAAGGCGTGGAGAGCCAGTCTCTCTCCAGAATCCAGATCCTGCAGAATTCCTTTGCGTTCTTTCCCCATGATGTGACCATAGCAGCATGCCGCCAATGCGTGGATCCCCAGTGTGTGGACGCATGCCCTGCAGGTGCAATCAAAGCCGATGACAGGTTCGGCCATGTGAGAATCGTGGACCAGGAACAGTGTATCGGCTGCGGCGCTTGTATCGATGCCTGCCCGTATACGCCCAGCAGGCCGGTGTTGGCACCAGAACCCCATGACAGAAAACAAACCAAGGGTCGAAAATGCGATTTGTGCGCCAATGCGCCGTTTCATTGGGACGACGCTGGCGGCGGGCCGGATGGAATGCAGGCCTGTATGGCCATCTGTCCTGTGGGCGCCATCACCTTTACCAGGGACATCCCTGAGCAAGAAGGGGATGATGGGTACCAGGTGAACCTGCGGGATGTCAACTGGAAGCGACTCGGCTATCCCACTGGCTGAGACGTGCCATGAGCAGACACCCGACCCTACAATTCAGCACTGAACGAGATCCTCAAGAAGAACGGCATCCCCACAGCCTATCACGTGTTCCAGGGCATCGGGCATTACGACATCTATCAGGGACAATCCCTGGACAAGGCCATGACCCTGGAGATCGCCTGGTTCGACAAATACTTGAAGGACAAAAGGTGACATTACAAAAGGCCGACAACACCGCCTGCGAACAGAACTGTCCGTCAACGAACAGTTCCTAACCCCTGTCCGATTTTTGACTCATCGATTCTCCTTGGTTTAAACCAACAACCGACCAGTAACCCACGGTGAACCTTGAACCACTCCGTAAGGTGTTTACATATACCCCTTGGCCTTGAGCAGTTCGGCCATGAGTATGGCGCCGCCTGCGGCCCCGCGTATGGTGTTGTGCGAGAGCCCTACAAAGCGGATGTCAAAGACCGGGCACGATCGCAGCCGCCCCAAAGTCACGGCCATGCCTTTGCCTGCATCACGATCCAGGCGTGGCTGCGGACGATCCGGTTCCTCGCGATAGATCATGGCAGGAATGGGTGCAGAGGGCAGCGACAATCGCTGCGGCTCACTGACGAAGCTCTGCCAGATGGCTTTGACCTCATCCAGACAGGGTTTACGATCTGCGAACTTGAGGCTGACACACGCAGTGTGACCGTCGATCACTGCCACACGGTTGCAGTGCGCTGCGATCTTGATGGATGTGTCCGGGATAATCTGGCCGTTCGATCGCTGGCCGAGGATACGCTGGGGTTCACGCTCGGATTTCTCTTCTTCACCGCCAATGTAGGGCACAATGCCGTCGATCATATTGTACGAGGATGGACCGGGATAGCCTGCACCGGACACGGCCTGCATCGTACTCACAATCATGGCAGAGACCGGATAACCGGCCTGCTTCAGGGCATACACGGGCGTGACATAACTTTGCACGCTGCAATTGGGCTTGACTGCAATGAGTCCCCTGGTCCAGCCTCGCTGCTGTCGCTGGTCCTTGATCAGTTCGGCGTGCTCCCAGTTGACTTCCGGGACCATCATGGGCACATCCGCAGTGGCACGGTGGGCCGAATTGTTGGACACAACCGGGATGTCAGCAGCGGCATAGGCCTCTTCCAGACGTCGGATTGTCTCTTTATCTGATTCAATGGCTGAAAAGACCAGGTCGCATTGGCCGACTGCCTGTGTCACGTCATTGGCATCTGCCACGATGAGGTCGTGGACTGGTTCAGGTATGGGCCTGGCCATAAGCCAGCGCCCTGCCACGGCCTGGGCAAAGGTCTTGCCTGCGGAGCGGGGCGATGCCGCCACATAGACCACCTCAAACCAGGGGTGGTTGTCCAACAGACTCAGATAATTCTGGCCGACCATACCGGTCGCACCTAACACGCCGACTTTCATACGATTCATCATAAAGCTCCTTGTCAAAAAAAAAGATCACAGATCACAGTTCCCAGATCGCAGTTTTCAGCGGGTCGATGGTTGGAGACCATGCCACTGTGATCTGCGATCCGCGATCTGTGAACTACAACAATGTTCCCTTGGCGATTAACTGCACCTGGCCGCCGACCTGGATCAAGTGATCTGAGTCGGTTTTACTGGCCTTCAGGTGAAGGCAAGAGGGTCGGTGGATCTCCATGCCCTGTTCGACCTGAATGCTGACTGTGTGACTTCCGAAGTATTTGTGTTCACTCAGATAGCCTGCCAGGCAGCTATTGGCACTGCCTGTGGCCGGGTCTTCAGGGATACCCATCAATGGGACATACACACGTACATTGAGTTGGCAGTCCGGGTTGTAGGTTTCTGGTGCACACACCAGGATCTCTCGGGTGTCCTTGGGATCGCTGATCAAGGTCTCTAAAGCCTCAGGATTGATGCGTGAGCGCCGCACTGCGTGCAGGTTCGCCAGCGGGACAATGACAAAGGGCAGGCCAGTGGACACGACCTGGATGGGAAAGTTCGGATCAAAGTCCGTGGCATCCAGACTCAGCACAGGTGCGAAATCCTCGATCGTATACGTCCTGCCAAAACGCGGCGCATGGGTGGTCATCCACAGGAGATCCCCTTCACGCGTCACGGGGATCTGTCCCACGCCAAGATTGAGTTTGATGTGGCCGGAGGTTTCTTTCTGCAGGATCTCACTGAGCACGTACGCTGTGCCCAGAGTCGGGTGCCCTGCAAACGGGACCTCCTCGCCGGGGGTATAGATGCGCACATCAAAGCCGCCATCGGCCTGGCGATCCGAGCAGATGAACGTGGTTTCTGAGAAGTGCATTTCGCGCGTGATCTGCAGCATCTGTTCTGCGGACAGGCCGTCCGGTTGCGTCACAACGGCCAGTTGGTTGCCGCTGTATTTGTGTTCCGCAAACACATCCACGATGTAAAAGGTTCGGTTTTTCATGGCTGATTATCCGAAAAAAAAAGGCCTTTCAGAGTGCATTACCCTGAAAGGCCTTGGTTTTAATCAGAGGTCATGTCAGGGCGTAGGCCATTTCCACTTGATTGTGGTTGTCTTTGTGAAGGCCTTGGTCACAGCCGCAAACTTGGCGCAAAACATCATCCCAGTCCCACGTGTTGTGGTGGTGTGCAGAGCCTGATGTCTTACATTTTGTTGCATGATTTCTATCCTGGATATCCTGTAAAAACACTAGTTTGAAGTTTTCGTTCGGATATGTCAAGAATTTTAAAAAGGTTTTCAGTTTTGAGTTTTCAGTTTATGGTCCTGCAGGACTTCGGGTATGATTTTAACAAATTGGTTTTTTCAAGGAATCAGTCAATGACGAAACAAGAGACTCTGGCCTGTATCAAAGATTCCGGCCTGATTGCGATTATTCGCTCGGACAGCCCGGAGGGCCTGGTTGACGCAGCATCTGCTTTATACAGGGCAGGCATCAGGGCCGTTGAGATTTCTTTGACCACACCCGACGCATTGACGGCTGTCGGGGTCCTGCGCCAGGATTTGCCTGAGGGTTGCCTGATTGGTGTGGGCACCGTGATGCAGGCAGAGACCGTGGCCAGTGCCCGCGATGCAGGGGCTCAGTTTGCCGTGTCGCCCACATTTAAAGAATCCGTGGTGCGTGCCTGCAATACTGTGCATATGCCGTTGGCCTGCGGGGCGTACACCCCGACTGAAGCATGGTGTGCGTACGAAACCGGGGCAGATTTGATCAAGATTTTTCCGGCCAACGATCTGGGGCCCAGGTATATGAAGGCCCTGCTGGCCCCCATGCCGCAGTTGCCCCTGGTGCCCACGGGCGGGGTGACTTTGGATAACTGTGATGAATACCTGCACGCGGGGTGCGTGGCTGTGGCCATTGGCACAGGTGTTGTGAATTCGCAGCTCATCAAGGATGGGAATTGGCAGGAGATCACAAGCCGGGCAAAGGCATTCGTGGCGGCCATTCAAAGGGCCAGACACGGATAAGGCAACCATGGCAGAATGCAGCCTGCTGAAAACTGAACATCCATCACTTAAAACTGGTTTCAATATGGCTTTTGGCATTGTAAACAGGCCGAATACCCAGGAAAAGCTCGAGATACTGGGTCAGGATGCGCAGTACGATCTGTCGTGTGCCTGCAGTTCCAGGCCTGAAGAATCCCGTCATCGCGGAGAGGGGGGCAAGTGGATTTATCCCGTATCTCTGCCCCATGGCGGCACCAGTGTATTGTTCAAGACCCTGCTGTCCAATGTGTGTTCCAATGACTGCAGATATTGTCCATTGCGAGAAGATCAGGATCTACGGCGCTGCACATTGACCCCTGAAGAGACCGTGCAGACATTCCTGCAGTATTACCAGCAGGGCAGGGTGTTCGGCCTGTTTCTGAGTTCCGGTGTCATGGGCACGCCGGATGCGACCATGCAGCGATTGAATGCTGTGGTTGAGCAGCTGCGCAGAAAGCACCATTTCAAAGGATATATTCACTTAAAGGTGATTCCAGGGGCCAGCGATGCAGCCGTTGAACAGGCGGTGGCTCTGGCCAGTGCCGTGTCATTGAATGTCGAAACGCCCGGGGCTGAGAATATGGCCCGGTTGTCGCAGAAAAAGGACTATATGCGGGACATTGTGGCGCCCATCAAGCTGATCAGCCGGTTGACACAGAAGGGCGGTCCGTACTCACGGGTCAAGCAGACGACCCAGTTTATTGTGGGGGCGGCAGGTGAGGCCGATCAGGAGATTGTGCGATATATGGCTCGTTTGTATGACCGGGTGCATATGAGCCGGATATATTTTAGTGCGTATCAAAAGGGGCTCGGTGATCAGGCCATGGTGGGGGAGCAGCAGCATGTAACACCCGAGCAGGTGTTTCAGCGGGAGCATCGCCTGTATCAGGTAGATTTCCTGTTCAGGCAGTATGGGTTTTCTCCGTCAGATATTGAGTACGACGCCCAGGGGCAATTGTCTTTAAGTGTTGATCCCAAAGAGCGTTGGGCTCTACGCCATCCGGAGATGTTCCCTGTCAATGTCAACACGGCGTCCAGGTGGTCGCTCTTGCGTGTGCCGGGTTTGGGACCGCTGACGGTGAAGCGGATTTTAAAGGCACGTCGGATTCGAAAGTTTTCAGGTATCGAAGACATTGGGAAAGTCGGGGTGCGTCTGGCCCGGGCGGCAAATTATCTGACTTTTTGATTGGCAGAATGCCCCATGCGCCTATAATTAACGGGCTCAAGTGTTGGACATTTTATTATTTGCAAAGGCCGTGTTCTAACTGGAAAACCCTGTTGAAGCACGTCCCAAGGAGACGCTATGAATCATCTGGTTCCAAAGAAGTTATTCCTGACCAAGGGTGTTGGGCGCAGCAAACATCAACTCAAGTCTTTTGAAGAGGCCTTACGCATGGCAGGTGTAGCTCAGCAGAATCTGGTGACAGTGTCATCCATTTTGCCGCCACAGTGTAAGATTATCAGCAAGGAAAAAGGCCTGGCGTATCTCAACCCAGGTGAGATCACGTTTTGCGTGATGGCCCGGTCTGAGACCAATGAGCACGGTCGGTTGGTGGCGTCTTCGATTGGCATTGCCGTGCCCAAAGATAATATGAAGTGGGGGTATCTCAGTGAAATTCATGGCAATGGCTTGAATCAGAAAGAGGCTGCTGATACGTCTGAGGACCTGGCTGCAGACATGCTGGGTACGACCTTGGGCCTGGAAGTAGACCCTGACAAGGCCTGGTCTGAAAAGGAGCAGGTGTACAAACAGAGCGGTTTGATTATTCGAACCTCCAATATTACCCAGGCTGCACGAGGGCAGCAGGGATTGTGGACCACGACCGTGGCGCTGGCAGTGCTGATCTTTGACTAGACGGAGGCGCGGTGGAGGTCTGCCGCGTCAATGTTGATTGGCAGGCAGGGAAAGGGATTGCATGAGTCCTTCTGATCCAATTCAGTTTTTTCCGGATTTGCCTTGTACTTCGGATCAGGCGCAAATTGTACTGGTACCGGTTCCGTATGATGGGACAAGTACCTGGGGCAAGGGTGCAGACAAAGGGCCGGAAGCCCTGATTCGAGCGTCTGAGCATCTGGAGGGATATGACATTGAGACCCGATATGAAGTGTGCGATCACGGTTTTTATACCGAGGACCCTGTCACAGAAAATCGCAGTCCGGAGGCCATGGTGCAGGCTGTCTATGCCCGGGTCAAACAACGGCTCGATCAGAACAAGTTTTGCATCACACTGGGCGGTGAGCATTCCGTGAGCATTGGCGCGGTTCAGGCACATGCCGAGAAGTTCTCGGACCTGACCGTGCTGCAACTGGATGCACATTCGGACTTGAGAGATGAATATCACGGCTCGAAATTCAACCACGCCTGTGTCATGTCTCGGATTCAGGAGATGTGTTCCATTGTCCAGGTGGGTATTCGCAGTATGGATGCCCATGAGCTGTCCCGTATGGATCCGGATCGTATGTTTTTTGCTGAGACTATTCTCGGACATAGACCCAAACCCTGGGTGGAGCGTGCCATTGAAAAGATGGCCCCGAAGGTGTATGTGACCCTTGACCTGGATGTGTTTGACTCCTCCATTATGCCCAGTACAGGCACCCCTGAACCGGGCGGCCTATTCTGGTATGATGTCCTGCGTTTCCTGCGGCGTGTGAGCAACGACCGCATGATTGTCGGATTTGACGTGGTTGAACTGTGTCCTAACCACGCCAACAGGGCCCCTGATTTTCTTGCAGCGAAGCTGGTCTACAAACTCGCGAGTTATATTTTTTCGGCATATTAAGAAAAACTATCAGGGTATGTCTGATAAAGACGGGCGTGTTTGGACTCTGACAGTCATTCCCGGTTTTGTTGAACCCTGCGTTGTTTTAATCGGCCCGGTTTCTTGACTTTGACCTCCCAAAAAGATACACTAGGCCTTGTCGATTGAACCTAGGTGATTGACAACAGGATTTGGGGGTTACGGAAAAACACTTCCTATGATGGCAAAACGGATTGCCTGATGTTGGATTACGATGCTCTACAAGTGGGGACTTTGAGAGACGTGATCGTTGGGGCGGAATAGATGATACACAGACTCGACTTGTTTCATCTCATCAAGGACCGGATCCTGCTCTGACATAGATTTGGACCTTTGATCACTTCGTAAGACTCATCAAAAACACACGGAGTCAAATACTTGTTGTGGGCGGTCCACGACAAAAACGGGGATTCTTGTGAACATTAGAACTATGGGGGTTCACTATGAAGATTGTTAGACTTTTGGTAATTCTTGGAATTACCGCATTTCTCTTGCTGCCATTCAAGGCAGCAAAGGCAAACCCACTGGGAACCGTGGATATCGCGGATTCCTCACTCGGCGCTTATAGTGAAGCGACGGTGTATGGTGGAGGCTATGCAGGACAGGGTCTGTATACGGGGGTGTACATGCTCGACAAGACCTCAGGCACGGATGCCGGTACGCTTTGGGCCAATGGACCTGTGCCAGGGTTTTGTATAGAACTAGAAGTGCCTGCACCCCATGCTCCTACGACGTATGATGTCATCAATGTGAGTGAGTCGTATTTGGGTTTGCTCAATGAGTCCATGGGCTCGGACAAATCCAATTACCTGAGCGAACTGTGGGGACGGTATTATGATCCATCCTGGGCAGACGGCTCTTACACCAGTGCTGACAACAATGCTGCCGCTGCGTTTGCCGCAGCCGTCTGGGAGGTTGTGTATGAGGACCTGCCTGCGTCAACTTTTGACTGGGATGTGACATCAGACGGTACGCCGGGTATTCCGGGATTTTCTACGGCCAGCGTGGATTATGCCGTGGCAAATGCCTGGTTGGCGAGTCTGGATGGCAGTGGGCCTATGGCTGAACTGGCGGTATTTGCCGGCGAGGGCAGTCAGAATTATCTGGTGGCAGTTCCAGAACCAACCACAATGCTACTATTAGGTGTGGGTGGTCTCGTAGGTGCCATGCGGAGAAAGAAACGGATGGCTTAGGTACGGGTCTGGGCAGGGAGGCCTTCATGGATGATCAGGCACGAAATGGACACATACAAGGAGGGTCAGACGTGTGACTGCCGTGAAAAGTCGTCGGCGTCTGTTAGCGAGGTGTGTCAATTTCAAGGATCGGGACAAGGGGTTTTGCCATGACTAAAGGATCAGTGGGGGAACAACAATGAAAAAAATAATAGTGTTTGCGATTTTGGCGGCATTGGCTGCCGCACCAAGCTGGGCCATGCCAGTGATTGAGTTCAGTCCGGACCCTTCTACTGCAGGTAACTGGAGCTACAATGGTGCGATTGGTGTATTAAGTTTTGATCAGGATATTGCCGTGGACAAGGCGATCAGTAGTACCAGTGATGCGTTGGTCAATGCCCATGTTTACCTGCCATCGTTTTACGTGTCAGGTGAAAGTGGTGTGTATTCGCTGACCACACTTGGATCGTCAGAGATAAGATTCACCGATGCGACCGGCTCAGTGACGTATATGACGGGGTCACTTGGGAATGGATATCTTAACACCATTGGCACGGTGGCTGTAGGGTACAGTCAATTTGCGAGTGATATCACGAATGTCCAAGTGACGCCGGAAGGCCAGGCACTGGGGTCCGGCGTGCTGGACCTGCTATCCTACCTGTCGAGCCCTGATCTGGATTTTGACATATCCCTGCAAGGCGGCAACGGTGCCAATTATCACAGCTTTGCTGCCATGATCGACGGCGGCTTCTCTGGCACCAGTGGTTTCAGTGGCTCCATGTCGGTGCCCGAACCCACGACCATAGCGCTCTTCGGTATTGGGTCTTTGGCCCTGGCTCACCGACGGCGTAGAGTACAAGTTAATTAAGCGGCATTGGGTCTTTGGCCCTGGCTCACCAATGACGTAGACTACAAGTTAATTAAGCCCCCCTTAGTTAATGGAAGGAAGAAGAGCCGCAGCAGGACGCTGCGGCTCTTCCCATTTTTATATCAGGGGTCGGGGGCCGGGGATCAGGGATCAGGGGTTGGGGGCCAGGGGATGGGGTCGAATTTTAATCGAACCAGGTCCTGATCCATGGTGGCTCGAGTGAGACGCACACCTCTGTCATTCACTTCAAAGACCGGGTCAAAGGGTTTGTCGTCCATGAGGGAGGCTGCAATCAGGACGCGAGGATCCGTGGATTCCACATACATCATGCCGAATCTCTCCCTATACATATTTTTGGCCAGGTATTTTGCCAAAAGCGTGATATTCATGGCGCCGATCTTTACGGTCTGGATGTGTACATTGAGCTTTCCGTCTTCCAGCAACTGCAGCAGGCCGTGGAGGGTGACCACCAGATCAATGCCCTCCACATTGGCTGTGCCGGTGACGGTGATCCCTTTTTCATCAAACTCCGCCTTGGGCTGTGCAAACACAATGCCATCTGACCGCTGGGGCCAGTTGGCAGATGCAATGGCCTGATTGATTCCGTCTTCAAGCACTTCAATTTCAAAGCTTTCGCTCTTCTGTGCGTTATTGTGCATTTGCGAGTACAAATACGTTAAATAGCTGCTGACCTGCCTTGGTCCCTCCGCGGCCTGGGCATTCGTGTCAACCGGTTCGTATCCGGGCGGTTTATACAGCAGCAGGGCCAGGATCACACCGGCAAAAATCACATCCGCGATCAGCCAAATGAGCAGCTTGTACCTTTTCTTTAACCTTTTCCTCGGCGTCTTTTCGCAAGTGTCCAATGGGTGTCCTTTAATTATTCATGACTTGTGTCTTAGTCTACAATTAAGCCTTGCTACCGGGCTTGTGTGAGATTATAGTGATTTGCCTGTTTGAGAAAAGGACTTTTCCTGACGGTCTGATACTTATTCATAAAGATTGACAGGCCAGTTCAGAAGTGCTCTTTAGGTGCAGGTAGATTTAAGAAGAAACAGGAAAGGATGGTTAAGGTAAATGGCAAGTCACTTTGCTGATCGGCTGTGTGAGGCAGTTCAGGCTAAAAAAACAAGTCTTGTGGTAGGATTGGATCCGGTATACAGCCGGTTGCCCGCAGTCATTAAGAATCATCGGCAAATGAATGATGAGCAGGATGCCGCAGCCGCTGTGGATGCAATTTTTGATTTTTGTACCCAGACTATGCGTGTGATTGCACCCATGGTACCGGCTGTTAAGATCAACATCGCGTATTTTGAGAAGTATCTGGGCGAAGGCATTGAAACCTATTATTCTCTGGTGGCTGAGGCGGAATCCCTGGGCCTGGAGATTATTGGGGATGTCAAGCGCGGAGATATTGGTCATACTGCTGAGCACTATGCTCAAGCCCACCTGAAGAATTCCGAACTCGTGGGTCTGGAAGACACCATCACACCGGACGCCATCACGATCAATGGATTTTCCGGTGCAGACGGCATTGTCCCGTTTGCCACTGTGGCGGACGAGCAGGGCAAGGGCGTGTTTGTGTGGATCCGAGGCAGCAATCCTTCGGCTGCGGCGATTCAGGATTTTGTGGGTGCAGACGGCCAGAAGTGGTATGAGAAGCTGGCTCAGGAAGTCGCAGCCATCGCAGAGCAGCCTGAGCACCTGGGTGAGTCCGGCTACAGCAACATTGGCATGATTGTCGGCGGTACCTCGCCAGAGCAGACCACGGCCCTGAGAAACACGTATGACAAGATCTGGTTCCTGGTGCCAGGTTATGGTTCACAGGGTGCCTCTGCTGTAGATTGTATCCGTTTCTGCAAGACCGACGGTACTGGGGCATTGATCAATGCGTCACGTTCCATCATCTACGCCTATGAAAAACCGCAGTACAAGGATCAGTTCGGCGAAAACTGGAAAAAGTGTATTGAACAGGCCGTGATTGACGCCAAGATCGACCTGTCCAAGGCCATGCAAACCAAGCTGTAGCACATGAATCTCAAGGGGAAACAGGTCCTTGTGATGGGGTTGGGCCGCTTCGGCGGGGGCGCAGATGTCGCTCGGTTTATGGTTCAACAGGGCGCGCATGTCACGGTGACTGACAGGGCCTCACAAGAGGCCCTGAACGATACGCTGAATCAGTTGTCTGATTTCACTGACATCACGTTTCACCTGGGGGAACATCTGTGGGCCGACTTTGAGCAGGCCGATCTGATTGTGGTCAACCCGGCTGTACCCCCTGAGAATCCTTTCCTGAGCAGGGCTCGAGATCTGGGGGTTGCCATGACCACCCAGATTAATCTGTTTCTGACATGTTGCCCGGCCACCGTGGTGGGCATCACCGGGGCCAATGGCAAAAGTACGACCACCGCCTTGTGTGCCCATCTCCTGAGTTGCGCCGGACAACACCGCTCCGTGCCCTATGGCCGCGTCTGGCTGGGCGGCAACATTGGCCACCGTCCCCTGTTGACCCAGATGGGGGCCATGCAAGCTGAGGATGTGGTGGTCCTGGAGTTGTCCAGCTTTCAAACGGAATGGCTGGATCGTTCCGGCGTGCATATTGCCCTGTTGACGAACCTGACGCCCAACCACCTGGATCGTCACAAAACCTTTGAAGCCTACTGTGAAGCCAAGGCACGTTTGTTCGAGACTCAAGTCTTGAAGGCATCACAACCGGCCCTGTCGCTGTTTTGTGCAGATGATCCTGTGGGCCAGCAGTGGTATGCCAAATACCTGAGCCAGCCAAACAGGTCCTGCGCCTTGTACAGTGCCGATGACGTGCCTGCGGTATTGAGGCAGGTATACCAGCTCTCCGGCCGTGCCAATCTGACCAATTTGGCCGGTGCCTTGGCCATTGCCAGGCATTTGGGTGTGCCTGAGGAGGCCTTGTTTGAGCCGGTCAAGACCTTTAAACCCCTGGAGCACCGTCTTGAACTGGTGGCGGACTGTCAGGGCATTCGGTGGTTTAATGATTCCATTGCCACCACACCGGAAAGTGTGATGGTGGCCCTGGATGCGTTTGACTGCGCACGGATTCTCATTGCTGGGGGCTATGATAAGGGGATCGCGTTTGACGCCCTGGCCCGGGCCATCGTCGCGCAGGCCAAAGCCGTGGTTCTCCTGGGTCAAACCGGACCGAACCTGGCTCAGGCCATCAGGGCCTGCTCTCCTGATTTTCCTGCGGTTTTTGAAGTAAAAACATTGAAAGAGGCGGTCATCAAGGCCAAGGGCCTGGCAGATTCAGGTGATGTCGTTCTGTTGAGTCCGGCCTGCGCCAGCTATGATATGTTCGATAATTTCCAGGACCGCGGCGATCAATTCAGGACCTGCGTCTTAGAGGTGATTGAGACATCGGGTCGGTGACTCTGGTTATCGGAACATGATCCCGTTCTTGCAAACAAAGTCTCAATAAATACAAGTCAAACATCATCTCTTTTACTTCAGGATCGCCCATCTTTTCATTTCTCCTCTTCTACGGCTTGTGCTGCATAAAGTGTTTGTGAGCATTCGACGATGATGGCATCATGAACAAATCGCACAAAAAACTGGACTCTTTTAACAAAGGAGGCGTCATGGATAATGCACAAGAACGAAGAATTGAGGAGCGTCTAAGGTACCACTGGCCCATCTGGTATGCGGACACAGGCAATGAACAGGTGGTGCAGGGCCAGATGATCGATGTGTCCAGTCAGGCAGCATCCTTTACCTGCAGCGACGACTTCTTTCCCTATGAAGACCAGTGGGTCACGGCCCGCTTCAGTGTGCCCCAATACGGTGAAGATCAATCCTTCAACATGACGGATTGCATTCGAACAGGCCACATTTCCCGCGTTGAACAGGTCAGCGACCATATGAACCGGGTGGTCATGCAGTTTCATCAGCCTCTTGATTTCAAGCCCGGAGAACAGCAGGTTCGATTGCATAAGGCGGATAAACAGCCTGTGCTGCTTTGATGTCAAACCCACGAACAAACCTCTGATGTGTCAGAGTTGTTTGGAAAAGGGCCGATTGCTTGCGGAGTGCAATCGGCTCTTTTTTTATGCGCACCAGGATAAATCGGCACTGGAGATTGACTTGATCAAATCAATAAACTACACTACCGCTTTGCCTGGTGGATCAGATAACAACGCTTTCCAACAGTTCAAATAAATGGACTTGAAGGACATTTATGACAATGAGCTCCAACAAAAAAGAGTATTGCGGTTTATTTGGCATGTATGGTGACCCTGAAGCCGTACAAAAGACCTATTTTGGACTGTACAGCCTGCAGCACAGAGGTCAGGAGGCCGCAGGCATTGCGTCCAGTGATGGTGAAACCATCAGTTGCTTTAAAGGTCAGGGCACTGTGGCGCGGGTCTTTCGCAGCAGTAGAGGGGTGCTGGAAAAACTGAAAAACCCGATGGCCATTGGCCATGTGCGTTATTCCACGACTGGGGCCAATGTGGCTGAAAATGGACAGCCTCTGCTGGCCGAGTACTCACGCGGTCAGGTGGCTGTGGCTCACAACGGTAATCTGATTAATGCCGCCCTGTTGCGGGATGAGTATGAAGCCTATGGGAGCATCTTCAAATCGACCAATGACACGGAGATCATCATTCATCTGCTGGCCAAGCCATCGCACATGAATAAGCCGGATCCACTGGCTCATGTCTTGAACCATCTGCAGGGTGCTTTTTCCCTGCTTTTTTTATTCCCGGACCGCATTGAAGCAGCCAGAGATCCCTATGGCATCCGTCCCCTGTGTATCGGAAAGACGGACGAAGGCTGCTATGTGATCGCCAGTGAGAGCTGTGCCCTGGATGCCATTGGTGCCAGTTTTGTACGCGAAGTAGAACCCGGCGAAATTATCACGCTGGATGAACAGGGGATGAGCAGTCGCTTCTTTGTCACGCCCGGTACGGTGACACCGGCGCACTGCATTTTTGAGCATGTCTATTTCTCAAAACAGAATTCTTACATCTTTGGTGAAGGTGTTCATCAATTTCGTAAAAAACTCGGCCGTCAACTGGCCATTGAAAATCCCATGGAAGCGGATGTCGTGATCCCTGTGCCGGACTCCGGGACCAGCGCTGCCATTGGCTATGCAGAACAGAGCGGCATCCCCTTTGACATGGGATTTGTGAGAAGTCACTATATCGGGCGAACCTTTATCTCGCCCACCCAGGCATTGCGTGAATTACAGGTGAATCTCAAGCTGGCGATTATCCCCAGTGTGGTTCGTGACAAGCGCGTGGTGGTGGTGGACGACTCCGTGGTTCGCGGCACCACCACCCGTGGTAAAATTCGGGCCCTGCGACAGGCCGGCGCAGATGAGATTCACATGCGGGTCAGTTGTCCCCCGATTCGTTACCCCTGCTATTATGGTGTGGATTTTCCCACCAGAGAAGAACTCCTCGCCAATGACAGAAACTTGAAGGAGATCAAGGAATTTCTGGAGGTGGATAGTATTGGGTACATCACCCTGGAGGGTATGTTGGCCTGTGCCAAATTGCCTGAAGACCACTACTGCACTGCCTGTTGGAGTGGCAAGTACCGGATTCCTGTTCAGGTATCCCAGAGCAAGTTCTGCATGGAACGCCACCAGATGCGTTTGTTTGAAGACGTGGACGTGTAAGTCTGTGACGGAAGACCTAATTATGACTGATTTTGCAAGCTATGAAAAATCGGGCGTCAGTATTGACGCCAATGACGAGATGGTGGGGCAGATCTATGCCAGCCTGGAAAACACATTCAGTCCCCGTGTGATCGCGGCCAAGAACGGCTTTGCCGGCATGTTTCGTCTGGACTACAATCAGGCCTTTAAAAAGAACTACAAGAATCCAGTTCTCGTGGCCTGCACCGATGGTGTGGGCAGCAAGGTTCAGCTTGCAGCCATGGCCCATCAATATGACACAGTGGGCATTGACCTGGTGGCCATGAGTGTCAATGACATGCTCGTGGTGGGGGCAGAGCCCCTGTTCTTTCTGGACTATCTGGGCGTCCACAAGCTGGAACCGGCATTTATCGCACAACTCGTCAAGGGCGTGGCGGCCGGGTGCACCATGGCAGACTGCTCTCTGATCGGCGGCGAGACCGCTGAAATGCCGGACACCTATCGGAAGGACGATTTTGACATGGCAGGCTTTGCCGTGGGCGTGGTGGAACGGGGCTACACCATTGAAGGGGACAAGGTCCGGCCTGGAGACGTCATCCTCGGTCTGGCATCCAGTGGTCTGCACAGTAACGGTTACACCCTGGCGCGTGACATCTGTTTCAAACGCGGCCGGTTTTCCATGACAGATCAGCCTGAAGGCCTCCATGGGGCTCGACTCGGTGACGTGCTCCTGACACCTACACGCATCTATGTCAAACCCGTGGTCCAGGTCCTGGCAGACCATCGGGAAAATCAGGTGGTCCATGCCATGGCCCACATCACAGGCGGGGGGCTTGTGGGCAATGTGCCGCGCGTGCTGCCCAAGCATTGTGACGCACGCATTGATACAGGCACCTGGCCTGTCCCGGATATCTTCCCTTTCCTCCAGGACAAAGGCCCGGTTCAGACCGACGAGATGTACCGCGTGTTCAATATGGGCATTGGCTTTGTCCTGGTCGTGGATGCCAAGTCCGCACAGGCCGTGAGCACGTCCCTTGCCGACCAGGGTGAAAAAGTCTTTACCCTGGGCGAGATTACTGAAGGCACAGGCCAGGTCAGACTCACCTTGGCCATATGTCATTGACGCCCACAGGACGGACAAAAAAACGGCCTGACTGTTTTGAATAAAAACAGCCAGGCCGCAAATAGCCGGCAACCAGAAGAGCTTTCATCTCCAGGTTTCAAGTTTCCTCCCTCAACCTTATTCAACGGTGATCACGTCTTTACCCACGGTTTTGCCCAGGCCTTGGCCGAGGTCAAAGGTGACTTTGATGCTGTAGGTGTCATTGGCCTTTGCATGGTTTGGCACTCGCCACGAGTACCCGCAGGTACCGCCTCAGCCAAAAGGCATCTGGCCCTCTGCGACCACCTTGCCGTCGGGGCCCAGAATGGCGGCTGTGGGGGGCATGGCCTGACCGTCTTTGGTGATGCCTGCCACGGCGAGGCCTGTCGTCTTGTCGCACAGAGAGGCTGAGATCGTGACTTGATCACCAGGGTGAAATGTCTTATTCGGGTTGGGCCAGGTGAAGGCCACGTCTTTAAAGGCCGGCATCGTGAGGCTCGGGCTGTCATTGTCCCGGATGCGCACGCAGTAGGGGTCAAGATCGGTCTTGTCCGGGGTGGATTTGAAACTGAGGATAAGACTGGTGTCACCCACCGTGGCCATGAGGCTGGCCGGCATGTAGTCGCCTTCCGGGATTTGCGAGATACCGTCCTTTTTCTTGCTGCTGGCCAGATTGACCAGGTTGGTTCTGCTGAGCAGGAGACCCGAGTGGCCCGCTGAGACCTTTGCCTTGCTCATGGAGGTCAGTTTGAGCGTGCCGAATTTTCCGGCATAGGGCTGGACGGTCAGCAGGGTACCGTCTTTGTTGCTGGTCAGTTGGTACAGGGTACCGTCCACTGTGGGCCAGTCTGCCAACAGGCCTGTGTCGCCGTTTCTCTGGCCATCCATGAAGCAGGCCGTCCAGACATGGTCATAGCGGCCTGAAACCGCATTGGTCTGGCCGAGGATGATGTCGTGTTCCTTGTTTCCTACCTTGATGTGTCCTTGCCTTGCCATGGTGGGCGTGACCATGGCCATGGTCATGGTCTTGGAAATGGGAAGCAGTGTCAGACGCAGCGTTTCTGTGATGCCATTGGCTCTAAGTGTAAAGGGCATAAAGACTGTAGAGTCTTCCTGGCCGAGGCGAGGGAGATCTTCTTTAGAAAAATGGGTGTCGACTCCCACGGATTTTTCATTGGTCAGATCCAGGTCGCCGTTTTGATCAATGAAGAGCGTGTCAAAGCCTTTGTTTCCACTTTGGGACTGGTCAAGTGTGAAGTAGATGGGTATGCCTTCAGACGGATTCATGGGGTTGCCGCCCAGTCTGAGTTCACCGTGCAGAGGCGTGAGACCCTTGGTTTTGGCCTGGGCGTTTACTGCCTTGTTTGGCGCGTTTTGGCATAACACGGTTGCACCCATCATGAGATTCATCTTGGCCTGGCCCGTGAGGGTGACCACATCCACAGGTGTGAGTGGGAATTGAGTGGAGGACTGGTTCTGGCTCCAGGCGAGGCTGGTACACATGAAAACCAGACTCGCCCAGACCACACTGTGCTTCTGGGCCTGTTTTGCTCGTTTCATAGGTTTCCTCTTTGATTTAAGATGGTTTGACAAGACCCAGTATAATGCGCGCATGGGTCGGGTTGCCAGTGAAAAACCAGGGTAATACTATGCTTTTTTTTGGCGAGGAAAGGACGGGTGTCTTTGGCTTCTGTGGGAGTTTTTGGTTGCTTCTCAGGCCTGATCGGTGTATAAACACAGCTTTATTTAGACACAGATCTGTTGAGGTTGTTACTACTTACATTTGGAGACATTATGAAACGGAGAATGGTTACGATTGACGGCAATTCGGCGGCAACCCATGTTGCGCATGCAACCAATGAGGTGATCGCGATTTACCCGATTACCCCGAGTTCTACCATGGGTGAAATCGCGGATGCCAAGACTGCGGCCGGTCAGCCTAATATCTGGGGGACGATTCCCTCTGTGACTGAGATGCAGTCAGAGGGTGGTGCTGCCGGTGCTGTGCACGGAGCTCTGGCCACAGGGGCTCTGACCACGACCTTTACCGCGTCGCAGGGTTTGCTGTTGATGATTCCCAATATGTACAAGATCGCAGGTGAACTGACGCCGACTGTATTCAATGTGTCTGCGCGTTCTCTGGCCTGTCAGGCCCTGTCGATTTTCGGTGACCACTCTGACGTGATGTCGTGTCGTCAGACCGGTTTTGCCATGCTGTGCAGCAACAATGTTCAGGAAGCCATGGACATGGCCCTGATTGCACAGCAGTCGACTCTGTCATCACGTGTGCCGTTCCTGCATTTCTTTGACGGATTCAGAACCAGTCATGAAATTCAAAAGGTCGAAGAATTGACCTATGATGATATGCGTGCCATGATCGACGACAAACTGGTGGCTGCTCACAAGGCCCGCGCGTTGTCACCCGACCATCCCATGATCACGGGTACGGCCCAGAATCCGGACGTGTATTTCCAGGGTCGTGAGACGGTGAACAAATTCTATGAGGCCACGCCTGATATCGTGCAAGACACGATGAACAAACTGGCCAAGTTGGTGGGACGCAAGTACCAGCTGTTTGATTATGTGGGTGCTCCGGATGCTGAGAAGATCATCATTGTGATGGGCAGCGGCGCAGATGCTGTGCACGAGACCGTGGAGTACATGGTCAGCCAGGGCGAAAAGGTCGGTGTGGTCAAGGTCAGACTGTTCAGGCCCTTCAGCCTCACGCATTTCATTGCGGCATTGCCCAAGACGGCCATGAAGATGGCTGTGCTGGATCGCACCAAGGAGCCAGGTGCCCTGGGCGAGCCCATGTATCTGGACGTGCGTACTGCGATTGGTGAGGCCATGGGATCTGGCGCAGTCAAGTATGATCGCTATCCCACGATCGTGGGCGGTCGTTATGGGCTGGGATCCAAGGAATTCACACCTGCCATGGTTAAGGCTGTGTTTGACAATCTGGATGCCAAAAAGCCTGTCAATGGATTCTCAGTAGGGATCAATGACGACGTGTCAGGCAAGAGCCTGAAGGTCGATGAGTCGTTTCAGGTTGACAGTGATGCGTACTGTGCCATGTTCTACGGCCTGGGATCAGATGGGACAGTCGGTGCCAACAAGAACTCGATCAAGATCATCGGCGAAAAGACAGACAACAATGCACAGGGCTACTTTGTGTATGACTCAAAGAAGGCCGGGGCTGTCACCATTTCTCACCTGCGGTTTGGTAAGTCTACCATTCGAAGCACCTACCTGATTGAAAAGGCCGACTTTGTGGCCTGTCACAATCCCAGCTTCCTTGAAAAGTATGACATGCTGGGCAACCTCAAGGACGGAGGCATCTTCCTGCTGACCAGCACCCATGGCAAGGACGATGTCTGGAACACTGTGCCCAAGGAAGTGCAGAAGCAGATTATTGACAAGAAGATCAAGTTCTTTGTGATTGATGCCATCGACATTGCAGAGGCATTGGGATTGGGTGCACGCATTAACGTGATTATGCAGACCGCCTTCTTCAAGATCAGCAATATCATCCCGATCGAAATCTTTGTGGATGCCATTAAAGACGCCATCAAGAAGACCTATGGCAAAAAGGGCCAGAAGATTGTGGATATGAACAATGCTGCTGTGGATCAGGCCCTGGGTCAGGTGTCCCAGGTCAAGGTGCCTTCGCAGGTGACCAGCAAGGTTGTCATGCTGCCTGCAGTGCCCCACGATTCCCCTGAATTCATCAAGACAGTCATTGGCCCCATGCTATCCCGTCACGGCGATCTGCTGCCCGTGAGCAAGATGCCTGTGGATGGCAAGTTCCCGACCGGGACCACCAAGTATGAAAAACGCAATATTGCGGTGGACATCCCTGTGTGGGTGGAGGATGTGTGTATTCAGTGCGGTACCTGTTCTCTGGTGTGTCCGCATGCTGCGATTCGTGTAAAGGCCTATGACGCGGATCAACTGAAGAACGCACCCGCCGCCTTCAAGAGTGCTGATGCCAAGGGCAAGGACTTCGCAGGCATGAAGTTCACCGTGCAGGTGGCTGCTGAAGACTGTACCGGATGCGGTGCCTGTGTGCAGCAGTGTCCTGCCAATGAAAAGGATGCCAACAAGGCACTCACAGGCCGAAAGGCCATCAACATGGCCCGTCAGGAGCCCTTGCGTTGTATTGAACGTGAGAATTATGACTTCTTCCTGCAGATTCCCAATACAGATCCCAAGCTGTTCAAGGCCGCAAGCGTCAAGGGCAGTCAATTGGTGGAGCCGCTGTTTGAGTATTCAGGGGCCTGTGCCGGTTGTGGTGAAACCGCTTATGTCAAGCTCGTGAGCCAGTTGTTTGGCGACCGTGCCTTGATTGCCAATGCCACGGGGTGCTCTTCGATTTACGGCGGCAACCTGCCCACCACACCGTACACCACCCGGTCTGACGGACGTGGTCCGGCCTGGAGCAACAGCCTGTTTGAAGACAATGCTGAATTTGCCATGGGCATGCGTTTGACCATGAACAAGTTCTCTGAGTATGCTGTGGAACTCCTTGCCAAGGTGGCCGAAAAGGGATGCGTGGACAAGGCCCTGGCTCAAGCCATTACAGAGGCGACCTTGACCAATGATCCTGCCCAGGCTGCCATTGAAACGCAGCGTGAGCGTGTGGCTAAACTCAAGGCTGCGTGCGAAAAGAACACCTCTTGTGATGAGTGCTCAAAGCTCATGACCGTGGCTGATTACCTGGTGCGCAAGAGCGTGTGGGCCTTTGGCGGTGACGGCTGGGCCTATGACATTGGCTACGGCGGTCTGGATCATGTGCTGGCCAGCGGCAAGGATGTCAATGTTCTGGTCATGGATACTGAGGTGTACTCCAACACGGGCGGTCAGATGTCCAAGTCAACACCCAGAGGGGCAGTGGCCAAGTTTGCTGCGGCTGGCAAGCCCTCTCCCAAGAAGGATCTGGGCATGATTGCCATGTCGTACGGCAATATCTATGTGGCCAAGGTGGCCCTGGGTGCCAATACGAATCAGGTGGTCAAGGCCATGATGGAGGCGGAAAGCTATCCTGGTCCGTCTCTGGTCATTGCCTACTCCCACTGTATTGCCCACGGTATCAACATGACCACAGGCTACGAAAATCAGAAAAAGGCTGTGGCATGCGGCCACTGGCCTCTGTACCGCTTTGATCCGCGTTTGTCCGAGCAGGGCAAGAATGCACTGCAGCTCGATTCCAAGGCTCCGACCCTGGCATTCGAAGAGTATGCATACGGTGAAAACCGCTATCGCTCGCTCAAGCAGATCAACCCTGGGCTGGCTGTTGAACTGATGAAGCAGGCCACTGCCGATACAGCCAAACGCTGGAAGCTCATGGAGCAACTGGCTGCCCTTGAGTGTGACTGCAACGACTAGGCACTGGGACGATTTTTGATAACAATCCAGCCAGGTTCACTTTTTGAGTGGACCTGGCTTTTCTTATGCCCTAAATTGTTCTTGGTTTTTGGTTGTTAGTTGCTTGCTACCAGAAACCAGCAACTAGCAACTAGAAACCCAAAACCGGAGAATGATATGAGAACGATGAGCTGGATCGTGATGCTTGCGACTGTGTTGATGACCTGTACGCTTCAGGCGGCATTGGACTGGGAAAACCCGGCCATGGTGGGTCTGAACAAGACGCCCGGGCACAGCACGTTGGTGCCGTACATAACCGAGGCCCAGGCCCTGTCGCGTGACCCTGGCAAGAGCCCCAACTACAGGCTTCTCAACGGCCAATGGAAGTTTGCCTGGTCGCCCAAGCCAGCGGACCGTCCCGTAGAATTCTATAAAACTGAGTTTGACGATTCGGCCTGGCGCACGATCCCTGTGCCGAGCAATTGGGAGATGCATGGGTACGGCATTCCGATTTATACCAACATCACCTATCCGTTCCCTGCGAATCCCCCATTTATTGCACATGACAATAATCCGGTCGGGTCGTACAGGACCGACTTTAATGTGCCGTCGACCTGGGACGGGCAGCGGATCTTTATCCATTTCGCAGGGGTGGAGTCGGCCTTTTACCTGTGGATCAATGGTGAAAAGGTGGGGTACAGCCAGGGCAGTCGTACACCGGCTGAATTCGATATCACGGCCTATGTCAAGGCCGGAAAAAACAAACTGGCTGCAGAGGTGTATCGGTGGAGCGACGGGTCCTATCTGGAGGATCAGGACTTCTGGCGGTTGAGCGGGATCTTCAGGGACGTGAGTCTGTTTGCCAGACCGACTGTGTATATCCGCGACTTCTGGGTGCGCTGTGACCTGGACGATCAATTCGAAGACGCCACACTCATGGTCACACCGATTGTGAGAAATGACGGCAAAGACTGTTTTGATCCCTATACGGTGGAGGTGGTGTTGTATGATCAGGGCCGCGCTGTGGGCCAGTATCCATTGATGACCTGGACTGTAAATACGCAGAGCGAGGCCGCGGATTCACAGGCCACGCTGACTGCCGTGATCGACAATCCCAAGAAGTGGACCGCTGAAACGCCGGATCTCTATGATGTGGTGTTGCGATTGAAGAATGCCGCGGGCGAGTTGAAAGAAGTCGTGCAGTGCCGATTCGGCTTTAGAGAGGTGGCCATTAAAAATGCCCAGCTCCTGGTCAACGGCAAGGCCATCTATGTCAAGGGGGTGAATCGTCATGAGCATGATCCGGACACAGGGCACACGATTTCACGCGAGTCCATGATTCAGGACATTCGATTGATGAAGCAGCACAATATCAATACCGTGCGTACGTCGCACTATCCCAATACGCCCCTGTGGTATGAGCTGTGCGATGAGTATGGCCTGTACCTGATTGACGAGGCGAACATAGAGTCGCACGGTATGGGCTACAATGAGGACAAGACACTGGGCAACAAGCCTGAGTGGCTCAAGGCCCACATGGAGAGGACCCAGCGCATGGTGGAGCGGGACAAGAACCATGCCAGTGTGATCCTGTGGTCTCTGGGCAATGAGGCAGGCGACGGTGTGTGCTTCAGGGCCACGAGTGCCTGGATTCACAATCGCGATGCCACGCGTCCGGTGCATTATGAACGGGCCGGGAATCGTCCCCATACAGACATCGTGTGTCCCATGTACGCGGGTGTTGACTATCTTGAGCGCTATGCCAAGGGCAACCCTGTACGTCCGCTGATTCAGTGTGAATACGCCCATGCCATGGGCAACAGTGTGGGGAACCTCCAGGACTACTGGGATGTGATTGAACGCTATCCGTCCCTGCAGGGCGGTTCCATCTGGGACTGGGTGGACCAGGGCCTGCGCAAAAAGACGGCAGACGGAGTCGAGTTCTGGGCGTACGGCGGTGACTATGGAGACACACCCAATGATGAGAATTTCTGCTGTAACGGCCTGGTCCTGCCGGACCGGACTCCGCATCCGTCTCTCATGGAAGTCAAGAAGGTGTACCAGTATGTCAAGGTGACACCCGTGGATGCGGCCGCCGGGCGGGTACGCATCAAGAACAAGTATACGTTCATCGATACGAGTGCGTTGACGCTTCAGTGGTCCCTTCAGGAAAACGGCCGGGTGATTCAGTCCGGTGACATGCCTGCGCCCGTGATTGCAGCGGGCCAGGACAGAGAGATCAGCTTGCCGGTCAAGCCCGTGACTGTCAAACCGGGTGCTGAGTACTATATGACTGTGGGATTTGCGCTCACTCAAAAGGCGTCCTGGGCGGACAAGGGGTATCTTGTGGCCTGGGATCAGTTTGAGGTGCCCTGTGCAAAACCCGCAGCGGCAGGCAGCGGGGCGTTGACCGGTTCATTAACGGTGGTGCAGAATGACACCGCACTTACCGTGTCCGGTTCGGTTGTAACCGTGGCCGTGGACAAGACGTCCGGTGCTATGACCTCCTACAAAATCAAGGGCAGGGAACTGATCCAATCACCTCTGGTGCCGAATTTCTGGCGTCCCCTGACAGACAACGACCGGGGCAACAAGGCCGGTCAAAGACTCGCCGTGTGGAAGACAGCCGTTGAGACCGGCAAGGTCACGGATATTGCTGTTGAAGCGGTGGATGCCCATCACGTACAGATTCGTGTTCAGGCCACTTTGGTTGGAGACAAGGCTGCATGGACACAGGTCTATGACGTCTACAGCCAGGGCCAGGTGACTGTAAACTGTCGGTTTGAGCCCAAGGCCGACCTGCCGGAATTACCGAGACTGGGTGTGCAGATGGGGCTGGATTCAGGCCTGAGCCGGGTGGCCTGGTTGGGTCGGGGTCCCTGGGAAAACTACTGGGATCGCAAGACCGGTTCTCCTGTGGGATTGTATGAGTCCACGGTTGAGGGACTGTGGCATCCGTACGTCGAACCCCAGGAAAACGGCAACCGCACGGACGTGCGCTGGCTGACCGTGACCAATACCCGGGGCAGCGGTGTGCTGATTGCCGGGGAACCCGTTATAGCCTTTAGTGCCTGGCCCTACACACAGGCCAACATTGAGGCAGCCACACATCCGTATGACCTGAAACCTGCATCCTGCATGACCTTGAATATCGATCTGAGCCAGACCGGTGTGGGAGGCGACAATAGCTGGGGTGCCCGTCCGCACAGGGAGTATACCCTGTGGCCCAAGGTCTATGCGTATCGGTTCTATCTCATGCCTTTTGAGGCTCAGCCCGGGGCCGTTGACCGGGTGTGCTCAGAGTTGATCAGGCAATAAAAGAGATCGGGTGAGGCCAAAGACGCCTGTGTTTGTCCTGATCTGAGACCCATGGGCAAAAAACTACTTCGTATTTGTACAGGTTTATGGTATTTTGAAATGACTGCATTAACAGGTGTTTGATTGCTTTGTTGAGTCTTTGACAGAAATCTGGAGGTTTTGTGATGCGTTATAAAGGGTTTACCCTGATCGAGTTGCTGGTGGTCATCGCGATTATTGCGGTGCTCATGGGGATTCTCATGCCTGCACTGGGCGTGGCCCGGGAGCAGGGCAAACGCGCGGTGTGTATGAATCATCTCAAGCAACTGCAATTGGCCTGGGGTATGTACGCCGATGAGAACAACGACAGTATTGTCAATGGAGACGCCGGCGAGTATTCCGGGGCCGGAGCGGGCAACAAAGACAATCCCTATTGGGTTCAGAGGGACTATGATGCCACGACCTATGAAGCGAAAAAACTGGCCATAGAGAGGGGAGTCTTGTTTCCCTACGTGAGAAACATTAAATCCTACCATTGTCCGACCGGACGTATTTCGAGAACAGAACTTCGCATGTTTTGCGTGTCCGACTGCATGAATGTCATAGACTGGGGTGCCCGGGGTACGGCCGGATTTGAACGGACAACCATGTACAAAAAACGATCCCGTATTAAAGGTGGGGCCGGTCTTTTTGTGTTTATGGATGATGGGGGGACAGGCGGCAATACCATGGGAGGCTGGACTGTCTATGCCAATCGGTGGGCGTGGTGGGATCCCATCCCTGCACGTCACGGCAATGGCACGACATTTTCCTTTGTGGATGGCCATGTCGAGTATTGGAAGTGGACCAACAAAAACACGATTGACAATGCTCAACTGGCCATAGACGGTCAATGGCCGGGGGTCGGCACCGATGCCGGTGTGACCAATGAAGACAATCTCAGGTTGAGGCGGGGCGCCTGGGGGGAACAGGTCAAGTGACCATGGTGAAAAAACTACGGTGTCCCCAACTCTCAGGTAGAATTGGGGACACCTTTTTCGATGTCAGTTTATCCCTTGATCTTGACCTTGACGGCCTTGGATTTTTCTGACTTGGGACACACGAGATTCAGGATACCATGTTCGTAAGACGCTTCAATCTTATTGGCGTCCACATCGGAAGGCAGCCGGATATCACGTCTGAATGAGCCGTAGACACTTTCTGTGTGATACGCGTTGTCTTCTTTGGTTTCCTTTGTCTGCTTCTTTTCTCCGGCAATGGTCAGCACGTCACCGTCGACTGTGATGTTCATGTCTTTGGGGTCGCAGCCAGGCACTTCCACACGTACCTCGATCTGCGTGTCCTTGTTGACGACATCCACAGCAGGCCATGTCCTGGCCGTCAAGCCGGGCTGAGTATTCGTAAAGAAACCACTGAATAGATCGTCCAGATCATTGTGCCAGAATGTCGGAGCTTCGGGTCTTCTTGTTCTTGTTAACAGTGTCATAATACACCTCCATTTTTAATACATCTCTGTTTACTTTGTCTTCAATTTTTGGGCCTCATCGCTTTGTGCCCACACCCCAAAAAGCAAAATGCGTGCCAGACTCGAAGAAGGCTGTTTTTTTAAAAAATATACAAGGATTATCAGGCCCAGGCGTCTTGGTCGGTACGTGCATCTGTCAAATTGGCATGTCAAATTGAACGCTTGAGGTTTTAAAGGCTTGGTAGTACACTGTCACAGCAAGTTAAAACATGAATTGAGGATGAAATTCTATGGTTGAGTCAAATACAGTGCAGATTGAAGGTGTGGCTGATCAGGCCCAGGCTGCGTTGGGGCAGTTTGTGGTGGAGATGCAGGAACGTCTGGGTAAGGACCTGACCAGCGTGACCGTGGTGGGCAGTGCCACAGGGCCGGATTTCCAGGCGGGTGTCAGTGATGTCAATACAGTCCTGGTGCTTACCCGTGTGGAACGGTCTCATCTCGATACAATCAGCGGCATGGCCAAAGGCCTGCGCAAGCGCCACATGGCGTTGCCCCTGCTCATGACACCCCAGTACATTGAACGGTCCCGTGATGTGTTTGGCGTGGAACTCTTGGATTTTCAACTGTCCGGCAAGACAGTGCTGGGTGAAAATCCATTCTCCGCCCTGACCTTTGAGCGGTCCGATGTGCGTCTCCAGTGTGAACGTGAACTCAAGGCCATGCTCATTCGGTTGCGCCAGGGCTATATCGCGAGTGCAGGCAATGGACGGATGCTCAGAGACGTGCTCGTCTCTTCAGGAAAGACGTTGCTGCCGTATCTGCGTGCCATGATCTGGCTCAATCAAGGAGATCGGGTGAGTTCGATCCAAGGCACGCTGGATCAGGCCGGAGAGAGGTTTGAGGTTGAGACAGCCACATTGGAAACGCTCATCCAGTGGCGCAATACCAAGGTCAAGGTCCAAAACGAGGCCTTGATCGCAGGCTTCGACGCCACCTACGGCGTGATTCTGAAACTGGCAGATTGGGTGGACAGTCATGAGGGGTAAGCTGAAACAGAAAAATGGATATCTGGTTGTTCTCGGATTGGTCTGTTTACTGACCTGGCCGAGCGTGAGTATGGCAAGGTTTACCCTGGCACAGCCGACCACGTTTGTTGCAGACAATGCCGGGGTCATCGATGCAGCAGCAAGACGTCAGTTGCTGGGGGTGCTGCAGGAACTGGAGCAGAAAACCGGTGTTCAGTATATCATTTTAACGGTTCAGACGACTGGGGGCGTACCAGTGCAGCAGGCGTCGTTCGATCTGGCGGATCAGTGGAAACTCGGGCAGGCAGGCAAGGACAATGGTTTTTTGTTCATGATGTCCGTCAAGGAAAGGGGATACTTCTTTCAGGTGGGGTACGGCCTGGAGGGGTATCTGACGGATCGATTTTGTGGGAGTGTAGGACGTGACTATCTGGTGCCGTATTTCAAGCAGGGCGACTACAGCCAGGGGATACTCCAGGCAAACTATCGGATCATTCAGCGTATTGCGGAGCAGGAGGGAGTACGGCTTTCAGGTATGCCTGATTTGCCGAAAGCCCCTGCCAGACGGCGCACTCTACCGTGTTTCGGCGGCTGGCCCCTGCTCTTGTTATTGCTGATCATCTTTGGCGGGGGACGTGGCGGCGGGGGGATGTGGCTGATGCTGCCGTTTATGATGGGCGGTGGTTTCGGCAGTCACAGAGGCTATGGCGGTTATGGCAGAAGCGGCTCTTACGGTGGCGGCAGCTTTGGCGGCGGTTTTGGCGGCTTTGGTGGCGGCATGGGCGGCGGCTTTGGCGGTGGCGGCGCAGGCGGGAGCTGGTAAAAAAGAAAGCACTCAGAACTCAGAACATAGGAGCAAGACATATGAGACAGTCAGGGAAAGCATTGTGGATAGTCATTGGTGTGTTGGTGTTTTTGGTGGTTGCAGGCTTTGGTTTTTATAAGAGTGGTTACGACAAGGCTGTACGGTATGAGCAGGCCACAAAGAAGGCGTGGTCAGATGTGGATGCCGTGCTTCAGAGACGTTTTGACCTGATTCCCAATCTGGTCAATACAGTCAAGGGGTATGCAACCCACGAAACGGAACTGTTTCAGAGTCTGGCTCAGTCCAGAGAAAAGTATTTTCAACCTGGGAGCAGCCCGGCGGACAAAATTCAGGCCAGCAATCAGTTGACCGGTCTGTTGTCACGCCTGCTGGTGCTCAAGGAAACCTATCCCGAACTCAAGGCCAATCAAAACTTTCTGGCTTTACAGGATCAGCTCGAAGGCACAGAGAATCGTATTGCCGTGGCTCGAACCCGGTATAATCAGGCTGTTGAGACACTCAACGGGTATGAGAGAGCCCTGATAGGCTCTTTCTTCTGCGCCAAGGCCGGTGTAAAGCCAGCCGAGTATTTTGAGGCCGGAGAACTGGCCAAGGGCAGTGCGCCTACGGTTGAGTTTTGAAAGTTGGCACCGAAAACCTGGAACTTATGACTTTGGACTTTATTTGATGCAGGTCACTGAGCATGTACATGCATTGCGTGTGAATTATGAGATTCGAGTGTCACCGACCATGTTGGTGAAACGCTTTGTGTATGTGTACTTCATCGTGGGGGAGAAGGTTCATCTGATCGATGCCGGCATTGCGTCGCGTGTGGATGCCATAGAAGCATACCTGGCGAAGATCGGGCGGTCCATGCATGAGGTTGCCACCGTGGCGTTGACCCATGCTCACCCGGATCATATGGGCGGCCTCAAGACGATCCAATCCCGGTCCGGCTGTCGTGTGCTGGTCCATGCCCTGGAGCGCCCCTGGGTGGAGCATACGCGATTGCAGGCAGTTGAGCGTCCGGTTCCGGAGTTCGAGCGCCTGGTGGCCGGCGATGTCACAGTGGATCAGCCCGTGGCCCATGGGGAGTGCGTTGAGTTGGAACCCGGGCTGGAATTGGAGGTGATCCACACACCAGGGCATTCTGAGGGATCTGTATGTTATCTGTTACAGGGCGATAGGGTCTTGTTTACTGGCGATGCCATGGCCTTTGCCTGGGGTATCCCCATCTACGATGATGTGATGGTCTCTCTGGCCTCTGTCAAGCGGCTTCAATGTGTCACGGATGTCGCCTGTCTTTTGAGCTCCTGGGATGAGCCGAGGTATGGGGAGGATGTGAGCAGGGTGTTGCGAGAGTGTCTCGCCTACCTGCAAACCATTCATGAGGCAGTGCGCGCGCAAGTGACAGATCCCCATGCAGTTGATCCCGCGATTCTGTGTAAAGGCGTGTTTGAGCAGTTGAAACTGCCGGCTGTGGCAGCCAATGCCCGTGTGGCTCAGTCGCTCATGTCGCATGTGCCACACCTGGCTCTGGTCGACATTACAGGGTAAAAACTAAGAAGTTTCCGAAACGGGGTGCTTGGGCAGTTCCAGAAAGAACGTGGTGCCATGTTTGGCCGCAGAGGTGAAACTGACCTTGCCCTGGAGATAGGTCTCGCCAAAGAGTTTCATGCCGTAGGTGCCCAAGCCGCGGCCCTTGGAGGTTTTGGTGCTGAAGTTCCGTTGAAAGATTCTCAAGCCCACGTCATGTGGTATGACGGAGGCATTCCAGACGCTGAATGTGACGGTGTCCATCTCATCGTCCACGGACAATTCCACGTTTTTTCCGTCCCGACTGGCTTCAAAAGCATTGATCACAATATTGACCAGCACGCGTTTGAGCAATGCAAAGTCTGTCACAAGGTGCGTCATGTGAGTGTGATTGGAGATGATTAGAGACTTTCTCATGGCCACCGGATGCGAACTGAACATTTCTCGCAGGTCATCCAAGAGTGTTTTAATGGGTATCTCTTCAAAATGCACATCATACGTGTGTGATTCCCGGTAACAGAGAACACGCTGAATCTCAACCTCCTTCTCGAGGTACATGGCCAGATGCTTGATACGGACTCTGAGTTCTTCTGCCAGAGAGGCGTCTGTCTGGTTTTCCAGTAATTGGCTGCTCAGTTTCAACGCACTGATGGTGTTGCTGATGTCGTGAAAGAATACCCGCTCGAGTGCGGAATGCTGTTGCTCCACGGTAATGTCCTGTAAGAATAGCAGGAGGAACCGCTGATCCTCAATTTTGATGGGTGAGCAGCGTATTCGAAAGTACAGATCAATGGGCGTCTCGGCCTTTTCCACTGTGACGATGCAATCCTTTTGCGCAGGTTTATTCTCTGCCAAGCAGGTCACTATTGCGATGGCTGCGCCACAGGTGCTGCAAAAGGTACTGGTGCCGCATCCCCCCGGTTCGTCATACGCGTGCGTGCATTCAATCGCTTCCCCTGGGCGAAGACCCATGATGTTTTCAGGATCCTTGATGCCCAGGGCGGTGAGCATGGAATGGTTTACCGCAAGGATTTGACGGTTTTCATTGAGGACCGCCAACAGGCCTGAAACGACCTCCAGGAGCGCATTGATAATCGGACTCTTGCTGATTGTCTGGAGATCGTTCTTCAGAGCTGTCGGACTGCTTCTGAGGGCAGTGGCATAATGGGTTTCGTACTGCCCCTCTTCATTGGAGTAAGAACTATCCATGTTTCCAGTCTCCGTCTAATAATGCTGGTCGTGATATGTCTGCATTATAACACAAGTTGGCCCTTGGCGAAGGCCCTTTTTGGTCAAGGGTTCAATTGTGCTGCCGTCGGTCTAATGAGCTCATTCTGCGAGGGTGTCTCTACGCTTTCCTCAGTATATCTTCAAGTGTGGGTTGGATCTCCCTGTGTTTGAATTCAAAGCCTGCTTGCAGGAGTTTTTTTGGAAGGACATTCTGGCCTGAAAGAAGGAGTTCGCGACCCAGGTCGCCAAGTCCCCATTCTATGGCAAATCCTGGGACTCGCAGTATCGCAGGTCTGTGCAGTGCGCGGGCCAGGGCCTGCGTGAAGGTCTGGTTGGAGACAGGATTCGGCGAGGTGATGTTGACCGGTCCCTGCAGTTCCGATTGGTTCAGAATGAAGTCAAAGCACTGAACTACATCGGTGAGTGAGATCCAGCTCAAATACTGTCGTCCATGGCCCAGAGGACCGCCCAATCCCAGACGGAAGGGCAGGAGCATGCGCGGCAGCATACCTCCTTGCCGGTCCAGCACCACACCGAGTCTGGCGTGAACCACCCGGATGCCTGCATCAGATGCAGGGCGTGTGGCAGTCTCCCAGGCCTGGCACACCTCTGCCAGAAAGCCCTGGCCGGCCGGGCTTGATTCATCCAGTGCCCGTTCGTTCTGGTTGCCATAAAAGCCGACGGCTGAGGCAGAAATCAGACACTCTGGTTTGTGTTCGAGTGAGGCCAGTGTGTCACACAATAGCCGGGTTCCTTGAACGCGACTGGTCAGAATGCGGTGTTTTTGGGAGGCCGTCCATCGTGATCGGGCAATATTCTCACCGGCCAGGTGGATGACGGCATCGATAGGGTGATCCTGTGGGAGGTGTATGAGTTGCCTGTCTATGTCCCAAAACGCGGGCTCACTGGGCTGCTGTTGACGTGACACGCTGGTGATGTCGTGTCTGCCGCGACGTAATGCGTCCCCCAGGGCTGAGCCGACCAGGCCGGACGAGCCTGTGATTAGAATATGCATGAGTCACCTCCTGTGATTATCGCGTTGCGTCTCACTGATCATCCTGTTCCAGAGGCTGCGCAATGTTTAGGCTGTCCACAATGATGCGGCTGGAGTTTTTGTCGAACCGGATAAACGAGTCATCAAATATGCTCAGGGTGTTTCTCTGGACCTGATCGAGTTGAACATTGTGACTGTTGTACAGTGTGAACACCGGTGACGCCTGGGTTTGGATGTTTATGTCTTTGAGGTTGATCTGGTTTGCGTCAATGCAGACCATGCCGTGTTTTGCCCGGATATCGAGCTGTTCAAATGTAATGCCCTGGATCGCCATCTCCGGCAGCCCCTGGAGCCAGATGGCTCTGTCGGCCCCGTCGCACAGCACATTCTTGATCACAATGTTTCTAAACTGAGGTGTGCTGTCATCCACAGGGGCCTTTGTGACATTGTATGTGCCGTCACCTGGCTTGGGTGCGGCACCGCCGTAGAACATGTTGAAACGGATGGCATCGGTGGGAATGTTCGACATGCGCACATTCTGGATGTGGATGTTTTCCACGATGCCGCCGCGTCCGCGCGTGCTCTTGAACCTCAGGCCCACATCCGTGCCGAGGAAGGTGCAATTGTTGACAAATACATTTCTGACCCCACCGGACATTTCACTGCCTATCGTGATCCCGCCGTGACCATGGTACACCGTGCAGTTCGTGATCACGATGTTTTCGCAGGACCTGCCGCGTTGCCTGCCGTATTCGTTTTTTCCCGACTTGAGACAGATCGCGTCATCCCCCACGTCAAACGTGCTGTCTGTGACTGTGACATTCCGGCAGGACTCGAGGTCCAGGCCATCGCCGTTTTGTGAGAACCATGGATTGCGCACTGTGATGTTTCGAATGGTGACCTCTTCGCACAACAAAGGATGGATGTTCCAGGCAGGCGAGTTTTGAAACGTCGGTCCATCAAGCAGCACATTTTTGCAGTTGACCAGGCTCACCATGACCGGACGCAGGTAGGCTTTAAGGGGCGCATAGTCACGCATCTGGGCCTTTCTGTCTTCCAGGGCCTGCACCAGAATGGGACCATTCAAGGCCTCCTGGTTGGGCCACCACGTATCCTCGCTGCCATTGAGCACGCCCCCTGATTCAACCAATGCCTGCCACTGATTGGCTGTGACTTTGAATCGTTTGACAGGACGCCATGCCTGGCCTGCCCCGTCAATGGTCCCCTGGCCTGTAATCGAGATGTTTGTCAGGTTGTTTCCATAGATCGGCGACATGCATCGCACCCTCGGCAGGCCTTCCCAGGTAGTCGTGATTAAAGGGTACTCTTCAAACTGGTCGCTGAACTGGATCACTGCGCCGGCTTCCAGGTGCAGATCAATATGGCTCTTGAGTTGTATCGGGCCCGTCGGCCAAATACCAGGCGGCACGATGACGTGCCCGCCTCCAGACAAAACGCAAGAGCCAATGGCATCTTTAAAGGCTTTGGTGGTGAGCGGTCTGCTGTCTTGTCGGGCACCAAACTCTGTGATACTTACAGAATGGGGGCGAATGGTGACGGTTTTTCTGTTGGCCATTTTCTCGATGGCACTGAGACCGGAGGTCTTGGCCTGTGAAAAAAGCCAGTAGAGGATGTTGGTATCGGTATAGGTCCGACCCCAGATGCCGTGGCCGGCATTGTTGTATTCTGTATAGCGAGGAGACGCCCCTTCCCGTCTCAGGGCATTGATCATGTCCCTGGCGCGGAGCACGGATATAACGGAATCTTTGTCACCATGGCAGATCCAGACCGGAATGTCCTTGATTCTGCCTGCCAGGTTGGCGTCTCCGCCTCCGCATACAGGCAGTGCTGCAGCAAATTGCTCGGGTCGTCTCTGTATGACATCCCACGTGCCGAATCCTCCCATGGACAGACCTGTCACATAGAGGCGGTTGGGGTCAATGGGCAGGGTGGCGATCAGTTTGTCCAGTAGCTCGAAGGTCAGACGCATGGGGGTGGACGGGTTTTCGGGCATGGTGTGGCTGTCTTCATTCCAGGGTACGTTGACCCACTGCTGACGCGCAGGGCACTGGGGTGCCAAAATGTAGGCGGGCTGATTGTGCTCGCGGGTAAAGGCCAGGATGTCATTGGCTGCATGTTTCAATTGCTGTTTGTTGTCATTGCCGCGTTCTCCTGCACCGTGGAGGAACAGCACCAGAGGGTAGGTGTTGTTGTGCGTGGCGGTCGGCGGGCTATGGAGCCTGTAGTTCAGGGATTCCCCATACTCGGTTTTGTAGACCATGGCGTCAAAGGGTTCTGCGTCTACAGCCAAGGCCATGGAAATTGGGACGAGTAGTAGAAGCCATAGAGGCTTGGGAAGGGTCTGCATTGATGTCTCCTTTCTAAGTTTCGTATAGCTCCTATTGTAACTGATTTCAACAGGGCCGCAACCGTTCGGTTGAGCTTTACATGTTGATTATTTCGGATGTTTGACAATAGGGATGATCAAACTCAATGTTTGTATGCAGGTAATCACAATTTAATGAATTCAATTGGTACATAAAAATAGTGCTCTTGTGTGCTTGTTTCGCACGAGCTCAAGAATAGAAATTCAATTTCCAGGTTAAATGTCAAAAGTTTCACGAAAAACAGCAGATATGGGTAGAACCGGAGTAAGTTCTTTTGCAATACCCCTTTAAGTGTGGTAGAATTCGTCGCCTTACGAGCTACTATCCGGTCACGAAAGGGGTGAATATGAGTCTCGAGAAGTTCTTCAGTCCCCAGTCAGTCGCTATTGTAGGCGCCTCTCAGAAAAAGGGGAAAGTTGGTTATGAGATCCTGACCAGTATGGTCAAGGGTGGGTATGAAGGGAAGATCTTTCCTGTCAACCATAAGACCTCTGAAATAGAAGGTCTCAAATGTTATCTTGATCTGAAGGCCATCGGCGAGGTGCCCGATCTGGTTCTTATCATTGTGCCTGCCAGGTTCGTGGCTGATATCATGCAGCAGTGTGTCAGGGTCGGTGTGAAGTCTGTGGTCATTATCACGGCCGGGTTCAAGGAAGTGGGTTCCGAAGGCCTGCGCATGGAACAGCAGGTCGTGCAGATTGCCAAGCAGGGGGGCATCCGATTTGTCGGGCCAAACTGTCTGGGTGTGATGGATACAGCGAGTAAGCTCAATGCCAGCTTTGGCGGTGATTTGCCTGTGCAAGGTGGCATTGGGTACCTGTCTCAATCTGGTGCGTTGCTGGCAGCGATTCTGGATATGGCCAATGCCAATGGCATTGGGTTCAGCAGTCTGGTCAGTATTGGCAACAAGGCGGACGTCGATGAACTGGATATGATCGTGGCCATGGGGGAAGACCCAAAGACCAGGGTGATTGCCGGATATCTCGAGAGTATCACGGACGGTGAACTGTTTGTGCGAAAGGCAGAGCAGATCTCCAATGAAAAACCCATTCTCTTGATCAAGTCTGGCGGAACCACTGCAGGTGCCAAGGCTGCCTCTTCCCACACGGGGAGTCTGGCTGGCGGGGATACGGCCTATGAATGCGTGTTTGAACGGGCAGGTATTATTCGCTGTAATTCCATTGAGCAACAGTTCAGTTTTGCCCAGGCCTTTGCCAATCAGCCTTTGCCCAAGGGCAACAATGTGGCAGTGATCACCAATGCGGGCGGCCCGGGTATTATGGCAGCCGACGCCATAGAGCGGGCGGGTCTGGGGTTTGCCAAGTTGACTGACGAAACCGTGGAAAAATTGACTTCTCAACTGCCGCCTGCCGCGAATGTGCTCAATCCTATAGACGTGTTGGGTGATGCCCTGGCCAAACCCTATGAATTTGCCCTCGAAGTAGCGTTGGATGATCCGAATGTGGATATTGCCTTGGTCCTGTTAACGCCGCAGGCCATGACCGAGTGCAAGGAGACCGCTGAGGCCATTGTCAGAATTTCCAAGAAAAAGACGGAAAAACCCATATTGGTCTGTTTCATGGGAGCCAATAAGGTGGCCAGTGCCCTCAAAGTGCTGAGAGAGGGTAAGATTCCGCAGTACAACTCCGCTGAAAGTGCGGTCAGTACCATTCGTGTGATGACTGATTATTTGCGATGGAAGAACCGGCCAAAACGTGTGGTGAGGTTGTTCCCAGTGAACCGAAGAAAAGTGGAAAATGTGATTGATCGTCATCTGCGACAGGGCCTGCGAGAAGTAGGGGAGGCGGATGCCAAGGAAGTCCTCGAAGCGTACGGCTTTATGACGCCCAAGGGGTCCATTGCCACGAATGCCGAACAGGCCGTCAATATTGCCCAGCAGATCGGATATCCTGTGGTCATGAAGATCTGGTCCCCGGATATTGTGCACAAGTCCGATGTGGGCGGTGTGAAGGTCGGATTGAACAATGCCAGGGAAGTGATGGACGCCTTTGACCTCATGATGTATCGCATTCCTATGAAGGTACCGGATGCCTACATCCTTGGCGTTCTGGTCCAGCAGATGTGTAAAAGCGGTCTCGAAGTGATTCTCGGGATGAATCGCGATCCCCGTTTTGGACCCATGATGATGTTTGGCATGGGCGGTACGATGGTTGAGGTCCTGAAGGACGTCTCATTCTATCTGGCCCCCCTGACAGCGGATGAAGCCAAGCAGATGCTGATCAACACACGCACCTACAAGATGCTCCAGGGGGTGCGCGGTCAGGAAGGTGTGGACATTGATGCGATTGCCGAAGGATTACAGCGCCTGTCTCAGCTCGTGACAGAATTTCCGCAGATCAAGGAGATGGACATCAATCCATTTGTCGTGGGGCGAGAGGGTGTTGTGCCGATCGCCGTGGATGCCAGAATGAGTGTGGAAAAAGATTGATGCAACAGAGAATTTGGTTGATTTAGGTGAGACAAATGCAGACTTCTAATTGGAAGAAAAAATTTGAGAGTAAAGTCACTAGTGCCGCGCTGGCCCTGCGACATATTCAGTCGGGTAATCATGTCTTTATTGGCACAGGGTGTGCCCAGCCCCAGCATCTCGTGAATGCCATGGTGGAGTATTGTAAGGGCGTGAGCGATGTGCATGTGACGCATCTTTTGACCATGGGCAGCGCGCCCTATGTGCATGAGAGGTTTCGTGACCGTTTTAGAATGAATACCTTCTTCATTGCGGACAATGTGCGTGACGCGCTGGGCAGCGGTATTGGAGATTATACTCCCATGTTTCTGTCTGATATTCCGCATCAGTTTGAAACCGGACGTGCCCCTGTGGACGTGGCCTTGATTACGGTGTCGCCTCCGGATGCCGGGGGGCTGTGCAGCCTGGGGGTTTCTGTGGATATTGTCAAGGCTGCAGCTGCCAATGCCAAGTATGTGATTGCTCAGGTGAATGTCAATATGCCCCGTACGTTTGGTGACAGCTTTTTACATGTGAATGATATAGATGCACTCGTGCCTTGTGACGAGCCGATCATTGAAGTGGAGATGCCGGTGGCCACGGAGGAACTGCGAAAAATCGGGCAGAATATTGCCCGTCTGGTAGAAGATGGCAGCACCATTGAATGTGGCATTGGCATCATTCCTCAGGTTATGGCTGAATATTTGAGCGGCAAAAAAGATCTGGGAATTCACACGGAAATGTTTGGTGACTGGATTATCGACCTGATTGAGGCAGGCGTGGTAACCGGTGCCAAGAAGACCACGAACCGTGGCAAGGTGGTGGCCAGTTTCTGTATGGGTTCAAAACGTTTGTACGATTATATTGACAATAATGCATTCTTTGAATTCTATCCCACAGAATATGTGAATGATCCTTTTGTGATCAGCCAGCATGAAAAGATGGTGGCCATCAATCTGGGCCTGGAAGTGGACTTGACCGGTCAGGTCTGTGCGGATTCGCTGGGGTATCAGTTCTACAGCGGGATCGGAGGCCAAGTGGACTTTATTCGCGGTGCCGCTCGCAGCCGCGGCGGAAAGCCCATTATTGCCTTGCCCTCCACGGCCAAGAATGGGACGATCAGTCGTGTCGTTCCGCACTTGACAGAAGGGGCCGGCGTGGTGACATCGCGGGGAGATGTCCATTATGTGGTGACTGAATTTGGTGTGGCTTATCTGCATGGCAAGACGATTAAACAGCGCGTGCTCGCCATGATTGGTATTGCCCATCCCAAGTTCCGTGCAGAACTGATCCAGGCAGCCAAGGCCAATAAATATATCTATGAAGATCAGATTGAAATCAACTCTGAACACGCCCTCTATCCCGAGGAGCTGGAGGCCTATGATACACTGAATGATGGGACTGAAATTTTCTTCAGACCGGTCAAGCCGGCTGATGAGCAGGCCTTGTCCGGCATGCTCTATTCTTTGAGTCCTTCTTCCATCCGTACACGTTACATGACCAGTACCATGACCTTCCCTCACAAGGATGTCCAGCAATTGGCGAATGTGGATTATGAAAACAATCTGGCGATTGTGGGCACCGTCCCCAGTGTGACAGGTGACGAAATTGTGGCCATTGCCCAGTATTTTCTTGATCCAAAAACGCGCCAGGCAGAGGTGGCCTTTGTGGTACAGGACGAGTGGCAGAAAAATGGTATGGGGTCTCTGCTGCTCAAGTACCTGACGCGTATTGGCAGGCAACGCAACATCAAGGAATTCTATGCCAAGGTGCTGCCCACCAACAAGACCATGTTGGCTGTATTCCACAATTCAGGATACCGGGTCAGTACAGAATTTGACGGAGACGTGTATAGTCTGAAGTTTGAACTGTGAGTCGAGCAATAGAGAACTAAGGGCAGAAAGAATTGGGCAATTGACAGGTCTGCCTTCATATAAAAATATCCGCGCTTTATTACCCGTGGGCAGGCCGAGCGGGACCTACGCTCGACCTGTGAAAAAGCCTCTGGACCAGAGGGTTTGGTTCAATGCCTATCACACGTTGTAGATATCGGTCCTAGGAGCCTGGCGGAGAATCCAATCTGGCTTCGAGCGGCTTGTTTTGCGACTGGACTGTGTCTGGCGATATCCAAGATACACACCGATATTGCCTGCTTCGTGGTCCTTTCCAGTGACAAAACCGCTCGTTCTCACCTCAGGGGCAGGCGGGTCGACCACGGGATTCCCCGACACACTCCTGTAATTCATCTCAATGAAAAACCGCATCCGGTGTGAGGCTTCTCATGCAGGGTGTTTGGTTTGAGTACCTTAATCATACATTTCAAGCCTGTACCCCTTTGAAAGCCCCAAAACACTTCCTATAGTTTCTATAGTTTGTGCTCGCGTCTGCATACAGACGTGAGGCAGAGACCGTCTATATTAACGCATCATCATTAAACCATCGAAAATTATTTAACGGTAAAAAGGCAGCTATGTTAAAAATGGCCAGACGAAAAGTGACTTCTATTGGTATTGATACTGCCGGAGAAGGTCTGCATTTGGTTCAATTAAGCGGTCATGAAGCGGGCTCAGAAGCCCTCAAATTGGCTTTTCACCCAAGACCTGAACATATTGAGTCCGGGACGGCAGCCTGGCAACATTGGGGTGTAGAGGCCTTGCAGAGTCTTGTGAAGCAGGGGGGAGGGCACTGCAAATTAGCCAGAGGCGTCATCTCTGCCAGCCAAATGATCGTTGAAACCGTTGAAAGAGCCAAACTCAAGGATGAAAGATTTCTTGAAACGATGGTGGCCAGGATGAAACCCCGAATTGAAAGCGACTGCACCAAACAGACCCTGGTGATCAAGGATTTACCGATCGATCAGACGTATACACTGGTCATGGCCACGGACAGGGAATGGGTGAATCGGTATCTGGCAACATACGAAAAAGCCGGGCTCGAGATTGAGGCGCTTTACACGTGGCCAGAGGCACTTAATCAGTGTTATTGCCGGTTTTTTGGCAGGCGTGAATCTGACCGGAAAGCCACGGTCATGTTGTTGGACGTTCGGCGTGATTACACACATGCCGTGATCTGTCGTCACGAAAAGATATTCTTTGCACGTCGTTTATCCGTGGGTGGGGAAGCCTTGAGCAATAAGAAGATGCTGGATCGACTGACCTTGGAGATCGGGACGTGCCGACGAGATTTTGCGATGTTGTATTCTGATGTTCTTCTGGAGCGTCTGGTTTTTCTTTCAGGTGCCAGCGTGCCCAATGAAGTGTATATGTCCATTGCCAAGGAACTGGAAATGACCGCTCTGGTGGGGGATTGTCTTAATGCGGTGGCCCAGACATCCTTTGTGACAAAGCAGAAAGAATTTAACCGTACTTCAGGCAGTTGGGCCAGCGCATTTGGTGTCTGTTTGATGTAGCTATGAGGAGTTTCTATGGCATCTTTAAATTTCGTACCGGATGATTATATTCAAACCACGGAATCTCGCAGGATCAATGTCTTGTGTGTGGTCTTGTTGTTAATGGTGATTGGTTCACTCAGTACAGTCTTTGGCGCGATCAAGGTCCGGCAGCATGCCTGTGCTGCCCAGGAAGTAAAAGTCTATGCCACAATGAATCAGATGCAACAGTCTCTGGTCCAGTTTGAACAGCTTCAAATTCAACGCGACCAGATGATGAAAAGTGCCTTGACCATCGCAGATCTGCTGGAATTTGTGCCTAGGAGTATTTTGCTGGCACAATTGACCAATGCCCTCCCCAAAGGGGCCTCTCTAACCACGGTAGATATTATTCAAAAGGACCCAGGTGTTAGGGCCGCCAGTCAAGCAAAAAGTCACTACCAGGCAACTCAGGCCAAACCTGGCACAGCTAAAGCCGTTGATGAGTCACCGGAAAAGCGGTTGATCACAGAGGTCACTCTCACGGGTCTGGCGCCCAGTGATCTTCAGGTGGCAGCCTATATTCAACGTCTGGAGGAGTCCAGACTCATGTCTCATGTGGAATTGATTCAGTCCAAAGAGCATGAAGTGGAGAATGAAGTTCTTCGAGAATTTGAATTGAAGGCGGACCTGGCCAAAGCCGTGAAATTGTCGCCGGAGGATCTGAAAACCATTCAAGGTCATAATATGGCGTCGATCAATCGATTTTAATGTTAGTCACACTGGATTACAATTGATGCATGGGGGTTTTAATGTGGCAGTCACTACGTAAATTTGTGTTTTTGCTGTTGGTTGTGGGATTGGCTTTGGTGGGGTATCAGTTCGTGATTCGTCCTGCACAGCAGAGCCTCTGCGAATCCCAAGAACGTCTCGAGATCAATCGAATGAAATTGACAGAATTCGAAAGGACCACTAATGCGGCATTGGACTTGACAACGCAACTGGAACAATTGCAGACTGCGATCACTTTTTTTGAGGAAAAACTGCCACCAACCAGTGAAATTCACAAGGTGCTTGAGCAGATTACATTGATTGCTCAGAAGCAGGGGCTCCATCCCAAGAGTATTCGAACCTTAGGTCAAAAGCAAAATAGTGGGTATGTGGAGCAGCCTCTGGAAATGAAATTTGAAGGAAATTTTACAGCATTCTATTCATTTCTGCTGGAAATTGAGAAGATGCCGCGAATTATGAAGGTAAGAAAGCTGGAGGTCGATAAAACCACCCAGCTTGACGGTCAGATAAATACGGACTGTATTGTGAGTATCTTCTTCCAAAACGTATAGTTGAACCTGCCAGGCTGTTACTCTGAACAGCGAATCAATCTGGGATTATCAGACGAGGAGACGGTATGTTATCATATATTCGAGAGTCTCAAATGGACGCTTCGGGTCAAGGAGACAGCGATAGAAAGGCGTCCACAGGATCCGAGGCAGGCACCTCGGACACCACGTTTCTAACGGTTTCCGGACGTGAGCAATCCGTGAAAAAGAGTACGGCCTTTGTAACTGCCTTGTTTATCTTGGCTTCTATAGGTCTTGCGCTGATGGCCAAGAAGAGTCATATCCAAAGTGCCGGTGCGACGCAGGCCGCGGATAGCCAGACTCAGATTGAGATGGCCATTAGCCGTGTCACGGGCGCGAGTTCGGAGATGACCGGCCGTATGGACGAGGTCGTTCAGAAGTTTCATCAATTTTCCGATGTATTGCAGGTGAAGGTGGCGGAATTGAAAAAGAATCCGTTTGAACTGGTATTATTGCCGGTTGAGTCAGATACCAACCAGGTATTACCCCAGCCTGATGAAGATTATAAGTCGTTAATGCGCCAGTTTGACGTTGAAAAAAAGACGTTGTCATTGGTCAGTATCATTATGTCAGAGTCCAGTGCCTGTTGCATGATTAATGGTGTGCTTCTGGAGCAAGGGCAACGCATCAATGACTTTGTCGTGGAAAACATTCAACCCGATCATGTTCAGCTCAAGTGGCAACCTGAGGGGGGGGTGCCCAAGGCATTGCCCCGTGATTCCATGACTGCGACTTTGACATTGAAAGAGTAACTGTGTTATTTCTGCAGAAAAAAAATAGGGCATCGGCGGACTCCTCGTCTCTACTGGATCACCCAGAGGGCATTCCAGTAGACTTGGAGGATATGTCGAGTGTTCAGGGATTGACCGATTTATACAGCCCTGAACAAGAAATGGCCACGTGCGAGACTCGTGATGTCGCGGATATTCTGCTGGAACAACAGAAAATTGACCAGGCTCAGTACGTTATGCTGCGAAAACATCAGCAGGCCAATCCTGGCTCTGATAGTGCCCAATGGCTGATGTCGGAACAACATGTCAGTGAATTGACACTCCTTGAAGCCCGTGCCATGCTTCATGGTTTTGAGTTTCAGCGTCTTCATCCCTCTGATGTCAATCGCACCGCCTTTGATTTGATCGACCAGGAACTTCAAGATAAAAATGGCATGGTCGCGGTTCGGTTGGAAGGTGATGTGGTGGTGGTCGCTACGTATGAACCTGCCAATGTGTTTGCCGTGGAAGACGTGAGACGCCACCTTGAACGTGAGTTGCGGGTCCTGGTCTGCCCGGAAGAGGACCTCAAGGCCATTTGTGACGCCATGAGCCAGACCGATCAGCATTGTGATCTGGCTGACATTATGAATGACCTCACTGAAGTAGAGGTCGTGCAGGAGAAGGATCAGGCCACAGAAGATATTGAACGTATGGCTGGCGAGTCGCCGGTTATAAAGTATGTCAATTACCTGATCAGCAATGCGATTCGAGAAGGCGCCAGTGATATTCACATTGAGCCCAAAGAAAAAATAACGCGCATTCGTTACCGTATTGACGGAGTGCTGTTTGATGTGCAGCAGGCCCCTGTACACATGCACTCCGCCTTGGTGTCCCGCGTCAAAATCATGTCCAACCTCGATATCTCAGAAAGAAGACTGCCTCAGGACGGCAAGGTATCTGTCATTGTGGGGGGACGCGGTGTGGATCTGAGAATATCGACCTTGCCCACCAATCATGGAGAAAAAACCGTCATTCGTGTGCTGGATAGTCGGTCCATATTGTTGGACTTTGATAAATTGGGAATGAGCACTGCTGTGTCACAGGCTTTGGCCGAGCAGACCGGGTTGCCGCATGGTGTTTTCCTGGTGACGGGTCCCACGGGGTCAGGCAAAAGCACCACCCTGTATTCAGCTTTGCGTCAGATGGATGGCAATCGCATGAATATCTCCACGGTGGAAGATCCTGTGGAATATGAACTAGATTTTTGCAGTCAGGTACAAATCAGTGATAAAATAGGATTGACCTTTGCCTCGGCCCTGCGGAGCTTGCTTCGCCAAGATCCGGATATCATCATGATTGGTGAGATTCGTGACAATGAAACCGCGGGGATTGCCGTTCAGGCGGCCTTGACAGGGCACCTTGTCCTGTCGACGCTCCATACCAATGATGCGGCCAGCAGTGTCACACGATTGGTTAATATTGGGATTGACCCTTACCTAATCGCTGCATCCTTGAATGCGGTTCTGGCGCAGCGCCTGGTCCGGCGTATCTGTTCTCATTGCAAAGAACCGTTTCTGGTACCAGATCATATGTTTCAGTCCCTAGAGCGTTTCGGTATTATCCGGGAGGAGCTTTTTCACGGTGCGGGTTGTGAAATGTGTCATGGTTCGGGTTTTTCAGGGCGAGTCGGTATCTACGAGATGCTGACGATGAACGATCATTTTCGGGACATCATTAACGAGGATGCTTGCGTGGCCAATATGCAGAGGGCGTTTCGAGAGAGCGGTGCCCGCAGTTTGTTCGATGACGGTATCCGAAAGGTACGCTTAGGCGAAACCACCATGGAGGAAGTCTTGAGAGTCACTGAAGTCGGTGATCTTAATTCGCAAGTTACGTAAGACTCTATTCTGAGAAGAACGAAGGTATCAAAGGAGTATATTATGTCGGATATTAAAGTCATTTTGGAAAATGCTGTCAGGCAGGACGCCAGTGATGTTCATATCAATGTGGGGATGCCCCCGATTATCAGATATAACACACAACTGGTTGAGATGCCATTTCCGGCAGTGACACAGGAAGATGCCATGGCTATGGTCAAGTGTATGGTTGACCAGAATCGTTTTGAGAGGTTCCAAGTAGAGCGTGACCTGGACTTCTCTGCGACATTGTCTGATGGACATCGTTTTCGTGTCAATGCCCACTATCAGCGAGAAACAGTGGCAATCTCTTTCCGAGTCATTCCCAGCCAAGTCAAAAACGTGGATGATCTGAATTTACCACCGGTTGTTAAGGAACTCATAGACCTGCCCCGAGGGCTGGTTCTGGTGACAGGACACACTGGATCTGGCAAGAGTACCTCGCTTGCTGCCATGATTGGGCAGATCAACCAGACGTATAGTAAACGCATTATCACGATTGAGGATCCCATAGAATATCTCATGAAGAATGATCACTGCATGATTGAACAGCGTGAAATTGGATTTGACTGTCCTACGTTTTCATCTGGACTCAAACATGCTCTGCGCCAGGATCCAGATATCATCATGGTGGGAGAAATGCGTGACCTGGAAACCACCAGTTTTACCATCAGTGCGGCGGAAACCGGTCACCTGGTGTTCAGTACGCTGCATACCATTAATGCGTCGCAGAGCATTGAGCGAATTGTGGACATTTATCCGTCAGGTCAGCAAAATCAGATCAGAGCCATGCTGGCCAATACGCTTCAGGCTGTGGTCTCTCAGACGCTGTTCAAACGCATTGATAAGCCTGGTATGATTCCCTGTACAGAGGTCCTGCTGTGTACCTCTGCGGCTCGCAACTGCATTCGAGAAAATCGAATTTTTGAGATTCCCAATATTATTGAAACCTCTCGTCGTCTCGGTATGCAGAGTCTGGACCACAGCATCGCACAAATGTATTTTCGGGGTTTGATCGAACGCGATGAGGCAATCGTGCGTTCCAGTAATCCCGGGAAAATGGAAAAAACGCTCATGCCCGGCAATCAATCGCGCTTCCTGCAAGAGATAGACGCTGCGTTGGTCTAAGCGTATAAACGACAATTATGGGTCGTCACAACACAATCGGCAACCCATAACCAGTAACCACTCTTTTTGTTTTAATGATAAAAGGAGTTTTGGGGGGTATTACTTTGAGTGAAACATTATCTGCTCATGGCATCAACGCGGGAATGAACACAGGCTCTCAGGCTGAAAATATTTTGGACCGGGTCCGTGAATTCCGTGTTGAATTTGGGCCAAGTCGAAAAGACATTTTGAACTTTACCAATCAGTTGGCTGTGATGGTCAAGGCTGGTATCAGCCTGCAGGAAAGCCTGGAGAGTATTGCCTCGCAAACTGAGAATCGAAAGTTCAAGGCCGTGATCACAGACCTTAAAATTCGTATTGAGGGAGGGCAGAGTCTGTCTCAGGCCCTGGCCGAACATGCGGATGTCTTTAATGATCTGTTTATCAATATGGTGGCGGCTGCTGAAATATCCGGCTCGTTGAGTGATATGCTCCAGAAACTGGCCAGTTACCTGGATCAGGAAGCTGCCACACGATCCCAGGTCTTGACAGCGATGGTTTATCCGGTCATTATTGCGGTCATGGCTGTGGGGGTGACCATCTTTCTGCTATGCTTTGTTTTACCCAGGTTCACCGCCATCTTTGCAGGCAAAGAACACCTTTTACCCACAGCGACCAAGCTCTTGCTTGCCACCAGTTTTTTCATTCGGACCTATTGGTACTATCTGGTGCCTGTCATCGGCGGCATATTTTGGGGGATTCACCTGGGCATCCAAACTAAGCAGGGACGCTACTGGTGGGACAATGTTAAGCTGAAAATGCCGTTGATCAGCCTGCTGTGTCGAAGTCTGTACATTACGCGCAGTCTGCACACGATGGGTGTGTTGGTTCGCTCTGGTGTACCCATTCTTAACACACTGGCGATTACAGCCCAGATTACAGGCAATGTCCATTACAAGAACATGTGGCTAAGTGTTCATGAGGATGTGCGTGAAGGCCGCAAAATCTGTACGAGCCTCACACGATACAAACTCATGCCCAACAATGTGGTGCAGATGATACGCAGTGGCGAGGAATCCGGCAATATGGGGATCGTGTTAACGGATATCTCTGAATTCTATTCGCGTGAACTCACCAGTGTCATCAAGGCGGTCACTTCAATGATCGAGCCAATTATGATTATTGTGATGGGCGTATTGGTGGGATTTATCGCCATGAGTATTATATTACCGATCTTTAAGATGTCGAGCCTTGTCACAGGCAAATAGGAGGTCACGATGTTGATGAAACATCAAGTATACAGGTCCGGTATGACCCTCATAGAGGTGATGATAGCCACCCTGCTCATCGCCGTGGCGCTGAGTGCCATGCTGGGTGCCAACGGGTATGTTACGCAGGTCAACCGCGCCGGTGGCGACCTTTCTGTGGCCCAGTCGCTACTTGAGCATATCAAGGAAAAAACCGAAGCCTTGCCTGTGGCCGATCCCGAGACTTCCAATGCTGTATTTGGCCCGGAAGAAGACGACTGGACAGCCTACGACGACCTCGACGATTTTGACGGCGCCAGTTTTTGTCCACCCATAGATGGCAGAGGCGACACATTACCCCAGTGGTCCACGTTTACGCAGCAGATCGTCGTAGAAAATGTCAAGGTCGATGATCTCACCGCACCTGTGGCGGATCTCGACAGCAATTTTTACAGAGTCACAGTGACGATCCTGAGCCAGGAGTCTGAAGTCACTTCTGCCACGTGGATTCGTTGTCTGTACTCAGAGGCAGAATAGGCGGGTTCTATGAAAAGAGTGAAACATTATACAGGATTCAGTTTGGTAGAGCTATTAATGGCCATGGCCATCTCTGCGATACTGCTCACCGGATTGGCGGCGGCATTCAGTGCTTCCATGACCAGCTACACTGTCAATAAAGACACCTATGAAGGCCTGAATAACACACGTCTCGCCCTGGCCAGAATGGTGTCTGAATTACGCTCCGGATACTGGATTGATCCTGATGCAGGCCCCTCGCAATGTAATTTCTTTGTGGACAAATATGACGAAAATGGTGTCTGGCAGGATCGCATTGACATGGGCTATGACTATCGAAGTGCGGACAAGATCCTCTATCTTGTCAAGCACGAAGATGACAGTGACTATGTGCTCTGTAGAAACGTAGAGTCTGCCACCTTCACCAAAACACCTACCGCAGACGGCAATGACTGCCAAAGCGTGCATATTGATCTCACCGTTCGCAGTGGGGCCATCGAACAGGCATTTTCGCAGTCTGTGACTATCCGAAGAAGTCTGGAATAATATCGACTCCTATCCATCTCCACACAGACTTAGAATATGATCTCCACATCTTCGTTCGGCTGCTTTGTTGGTTCAAGGTGCTTGATCTCAATGAATGTGTCAGTATCCGGATTACCGACCTTGACCCGATAACCGCCGTCCGCGAACACCTTGGGCACAAACGTGTTTCCTTTTGCCCGTATCGTATAAACAACCTCATTATCAGCTTCGCGAATAACCTGCACTACAGCATCTTTCATGCCCTTGATCTTCAGGGTCGGCAGATACCCGAAAGCGGCTCGATTGTAGTTGTCAGTCTGTCGGACCGTCACAGGCCATCCTGCATATTGTTTGTAGCCTTGTTTTTCATCCGCCAGCCTCGGCCAGACTTCGATGGTGACATGGCGTTTGACCCGATTGAATCTGACAATGCCGTAACCCGTGGCTCGGTCATACAGCATCGACGGTTGCAGACCCGTAAACACCGGATTGGACACGGCATGGACGCTCATCTTATTGCCAAATCCATCCTCATAGTCGCCCGTGTACCGCGGCTGACCGGGGATGGGATTTTCTCCCGGCTCCATGGGATACCAGCGTCTGGGCCATACATTCGAAACGGACGGAACACACACTGCAAAACCTGCGTCCCTGTAGTCTTCAATGCCGTACTGAAGGGTTGAACCGAGATGCTGATCGCCGGCGATATGCAATGCGAAACCCCTTCGCATCGCCCGAAGCGCCTTGTTCCTGTCAGTCTGTGGCCAGCCGTTAGAGTCAAAATCAGACACCGGCTTGTCGTCCGGCGGATACTCATCGGCGTTGAGTATCCTGAGTTTCGGGACTGATGCGTCTGACATCTCATCCTTGGGGAGGGTGGCAAGATTGGCGAAGATCGTCTGAGATAGCACGGTTTTCATCCATACATCGCCTCTCCAGTCAATGGCCCACTCGTTAAGAAACTTGAGTTGCCTGTCACCCAGTAGTTGTGCGTCAGGATGATCGGCTTTATGTTTCGCATCAAACTTGAGATTCTGCGGCCAGCCGTTCCATATCTTTGCCTCTGGCAACAGTGTCGCAGGTGCTGACTTGAACATACGGTCTGCAAGGATGGCAAAACTCACGCCCCCGTAGTTCATGTTGCAGTAATACACGCTGATATTCTGCTCGATCGGCGCGGGGTCATACGGATCCGGAAGGTGGCTTGTCTGCGTGCGATGTACTGTGTTGACAAACTCGGGATGGAACTTGTATCCACCCGAGTCTTGCGCGGCAGCGCCATTGAGCCCCTTTTCAGTGGCCTTGCCGCCTGCGCCCCAGATATTGCCATGATACACATCATGATCATCCGGTATCGCGACAGTGGGGCGATCCTTCAGCAGATCTCTATACGCCCAGCCGTACAAGTACCATTTTCGCAGATAATCGTTGCAGGCCTTATCCAGCGGTGTGGTCTGCGTCCCGTATCCGCCAACACCTTCGTAAATCTGGTCGCCGGAAAAGAACAGCATATCCGGGTTGTGCTCGGCCACCTTGCTGACAAAATCATTGTTTGGGAAACCAAGATCGTTGTTGCCAGTAAACGCTGCCACCACAAGTTCTTTTTTGTTCACCGGATCCTTGCGAATCGTACCCTGCAGATAATGAGTTGTTTTGCTTCCATCAGCGTCGGCCAGCGTATAGACAAGCCGGTAGGGGGTATCCCGACTGCTGTCCCACGCCTTGACAGTAAACGTCGCCGTGCGCGACAGCGTATGTATCGGTGCTGACTGAATCTCTTTCCACGTGCGTCCGTCTTTGATTTCCAACGCGACACTCTGTGCGTCGCGCACGCCGATCGGCGGCATCTGGGCCGTCATTCTCATGGTGTGATTGCTAAGCGTGTACTGGTCAAACAGGATCGGCCCGAACGCACACTCAGGACGAACGTCAACCTTCGTGCCCGACACCTTCCAGTCAGCAAACCAGAAATTGACATTGCCGCCTCTCTCGGTTCCTGCACGGAAGCCCCAGTTGCCGTCATTGATTTCTGGCCGTTCTTCCGGCATGTTCGGGACTTTGCCGTGACTGCATGCCAGAGCGATTCCGCCGACCAGCCAGTCCGCTTTGAGATCGTTTCTTGTGACACTCGACAGTACCTTGCCTTCGGCATCGACCGCCTTGAGCGTCACAGCATAGGTGTCGCCGGCCGGAACTGCTGTCAGTTTCAAAGTGACATGATCGAACGGCACCTTGAGAGGCGTTACCGATTCATCGTATCTACCGATAAACAGTCGGCCGTCTGTATGCATGCCCACGCGGTAACCATCGCCCCGTACTGCGCTGTCACGGTAATCACCAAACTGTCCTCTTATGCCAATCTTGAACCCGACATAGCCCTCGTTGAGCTCGACGTCCTTCTGAAGCTGGCCGAGAGTCACAGTCACTTCAAGATCACCAGGCCGTGAATCAACGGACCGTGTCAGCAGATAGACATTTCTATCTCCGCCCGACTGCATACACTCGATGCGCCCCTGGTTTAGCCGCCAGTCCTGCAAAGGATTGGCCCAGTACTCAGGGCCGATCCATACGCGCTCCACCCCAGTGGCAAAATCGCTCTCAAATTCAGCAGCCTTATGCCCCATCCTGCACCCAACCAAGCAGACTGCCGCCATCATCATAAATGTGCCTATAGTCCTACGGATCAACATTTTGCGTTCCTTATCATAATTTAATACACTGTGACATCCACATGCTACGAGCCTTGTTGTATTACAGGTTGATCAAGGTCACAAGGCTGACTATAACCGTTTCGCGTCCAGGCATGACATGCTGCCTTGAGGACCTGATTATATCAGAAATTGAGGCACTGGCAATGAATGTTCTCAGGGTCAATGGAATGCAGGTTCACAGGAAAGGGGTGAGAAACAAGTCGTTTCCATATTAGGACGATTGCAAAGCCATCCTCAAAACATAGGATGGTCAGATTGTGTCTAAGCGGATAACATGGAGTCAAAGCCATAGTCTAATGATGGTTCTCGAGGCTTGGAAATGGTTTCCATTAGAATTGAAAGTAGTTGATGGGAGATACATATGAACACGCGATACCTTAAAGCAGGACGTCAGAGGATTGCAGTCGCGGTACTGGTCATGGCTTTGACTGGTTTTAATCCGAGCCTACATGCAGATCAGCAGCAGCCGTCCGAGGCGAGCCAGTCGAGGCCTAATATTCTTTTTATTTTTGCGGATGATTGGGGCTGGGGGGATCTTGGCTGTCATGGACACCCCTATGTCAAGACACCCAACATCGACCGATTGGCCACAGAGGGGACTGATTTCCATTGTTTTACTGTGGCCAGCGGCGTGTGTTCGCCGAGCCGAACGGCCGTGATGACAGGGCATTTCCCTGCTCGGTACAACATCCAAGGGCACTTTGCCTGGGCCAAACAAAACGCCCAGCGCAATATGCCGGACTGGCTGGACCCCAGGGCACCCCTGTTGCCTCGGTTTTTGAAAGAGGGTGGGTATGCCACGGCCCACTTCGGTAAGTGGCACCTGTCCAATGACATGATCCCGGATTCACCTTTGCCCAGTGACTATGGCTACGACGCCTATGGCGCATTCAACTGCGCAGGCGAACAGATGCCGGTTCACGAAGACGCGCAAAACGCCATTGCGTTCATGGAGAAGAGCCTGCGTCAACGCAAGCCTTTCTTTATCAATCTGTGGATGCACGAACCCCACACGCCGTTTCACGTGCTGCCCAAGTATCGCTGGCGTTTCCCCGAGCTGGAGGAACCGGACAACATCTACGCCGCAGTCCTGTCCCACGCAGACGACCGGATCGGTGAGGTGTTGGCTGCTTTGGACCGCCTTGGTCTCACGGAAAATACCCTCGTCATCTTCAGCTCGGACAACGGCCCTGCACGGGCAGTCGGCCCCACATCGCTGGAACTCATGTATGACACGGCCACCGGCGCGGGCTACGGCATCGCCGCGTCCAAGGGAATTACCGGAGGGCGCAAGGGCTACAAATCCGCGCTGTTTGAAGGCGGCATCGGCACGCCCTTTATTGCACGCTGGCCCGGGAAGATCGCGGCAGGCAGGGTGGACAGGCATTCGCTCATCTCGGCTGTGGATCTGCTCCCGACCTTCTGCGACCTGGCCGGTGTGACACTGCCCCCTTCATACAGGCCGGACGGTGTCAGCCAGGTGTCGGTCCTGCTGGGTCAGGAGAAGCCCGAACGCGAGACACCGCTGTTCTGGAAGATCGATTCCCCCTGGCCGGCCCCCAAGAACAGGCCCTATCACTGGGTCTCCTATGCCGTTGTGGACCGGCACTGGAAGCTGGTGACCAACAAAGACTCGAGCTATTGGGAACTCTACGACTTGGCGAAGGATCCCTTTGAGAATCGCGACCTGAAAACAGAACACCAGGAGGTGGCAACCCAGTTGCTGGAGAAACTTGCCCAATGGCAGGTCTCCCTGCCGGAAAGACCGGATGCGAGGTTCTTCTCATCAGAGCGTTCGAAGTAAGTCTCTGAGCGGTTTTTCCAATCCTATCATCCTAGGACTGACCTGTCGAATGACTTGGCGTCAATCGCTTAGGAGATTGAAAACAGCGGCTGGCTCAACCTTTGGCTGCGACAGCAGCTTTATTCAGATTGCCACGAATGTCCATCGGCCAAGGGCGGAAGTCGCTGCGTTTCTCGTAACCGTAACCCGCTCTTGACTGGTGAGGAGTTGACATCTTGACGCTACCTGAATCAAACCCCGAGCCGACCCTGTCACCCCGAAGTATTGAGGGGTCTATTCAACCAGCACGCGGAGCGGTTCAAAAGAGTTGACGTCTGATAGTCTTCTTTTACACGCCGGTCCCTGAGGGGGAGTTGGCAGATTACACAGACAGAGACATTTGGAGAACTAAAAAACATAACATGGTCTCGCGTCCGCTCAGTCTCTTCACTCAAGCCGAGGGTGCCAAGGGTAACGAAGGTGCCAAGGGTAACGAAGGTGCCAAGGGTAACGAAGGTGCCAAGGGTAACGCAGAGTACGCAAAGAAATCAAAAACTAAAAGAATGGTCTCGCACGGAGATCGCTGAGCCCACGGAGATGTTCGAGCTTCGCTCGAATAGGGTTTCTGTTCACCATGAAGGACTTGAAGATGCATAGAGGGTTGTCCACCCTCCGCAGTGGCACGGCTACGGAGGACGGGTCGCAGGATTTGGACGTATCATTTGCATGTGAACGTCCGTCTCACGCTTGATCCTGTCCGCTTACGGGGTTCGTTCAAGTCGACAAGGCGCAGAGAAGCGAACAAGGGCTGGCCCGAATACCGAATACCACTGGTTTTATAATCCCTTTCGGCGGCAGCACTGGTGGTCTGAGCATTTCAGAATCCTTGAATTGTATAGTCCCCAGTGATATGATCTCTGTGACTGTTGCAAGGCAATTTCCTATTGGGAGCCCAGAGAATGAAATCAAGAATCCTGGAAGAGTTACTGTTTGGAGCTTGGATTGTCTTTCTATGTGCGGGGGCTGGTTCTTCCCGAGACACCCCAAAAGCGAACGTCCGTGATGTCAATGCCCCCTCAGCTTTGGCAGAGTTGGTGCTCCCGATCGAGCGAAACGGAGCCTATGTCCTGGAGTTGACAGACGGAACGGATACGGTGCTATTCGAATGTACGGCTGAAGAAGGCGGGCTCATTACAAAATTTATGCTGAACGACAAACACCTGATTTCTCAGCTCACAGGCAGCAGTCAGTACGGCTCCACCTTTTGGCCCAGTCCGCAAACATGGGGCTGGCCGCCGTCGAGTTCCATGCCAAATTTAGCCACAAACTCTTATCAGGCAGCCATTGAAGCCGATAGCCATACAATTGTGCTCGAAAGTGCGGTCCAGCATTCTATGGGGCTCCAATTTATCAAGCGGTTCTCCCCGGATCTCGTGAATATGGCTGTTCATCTCAGGTACACCATTCGCAACACCTCCGATGGCGAAGTGAGCGTGGCGCCCTGGGAGGTGACCCGCGTGATTCCCGGCGGGGTGACCTTTTTTCCAACGGGGTATGAGGTCTTCAAAAACAATCTCGCCACCAGGGAGGCCATTGGAATGACCTGGTTCCTTCAGCCGACACAGGGGGCTTCCGGCGACAGCAAGCTCTTCGCAGACGGCAGCGACGGCTGGATTGCCCATGCGACATCTGACATGGTGTTCATTAAAACCTTTGCCGACCTGCCGGCCTCTGTTCGTGCGCCGAATGAGGGCGAGATCGAGATCTATGCCAACGCAAGTATCTATCAAGAAATCGAAAACCAAGGGGCTTACGCCACAATCTCGGCAGGAGGAGAGGTCCACTGGGATCTCAAATGGTTCCTGCGTCCCTTACCGGTCGATGCCGAGCCGGCCATCGGTAATCAGCCCCTCGTTGACTTTGCAGCCTCTTTTGCGTCCCGTACGCCCGACTTCAACGCCGATGAGCGGGTTGACTTTCAGGATTTTGCCCTTTTGGCCCAGCAATGGCACCAAACCAATGCGGCTGTAAATTTGGGACCGGTGGGTTGGGCTGATCATCTTGTGGAGTGCTGGGATATATCGCTGTTCACAGCGCATTGGCTCAAGCAAATCCTGCCCCTGGACCTGATCGGCTATTGGCCGTTGGATGAGTCCGAAGGAGATCAGGTGCCTGATCTCACGGACCAGCACCATGGCACGCTGCTGGATGGCACTGCCTGGGCCATGGATCTAGGACACCGCAACGATGCTCTGGCATTTGATGGTGTCAGCGGCGCTGTAATATTGCCTGCCGGGTTTGATCCTGCTAAAGGTCCCTTCAGCCTGTTTGTCTGGATCAAGGGAGGCGCACCGGGACAAGTCATCGTATCACAAGAAAATGCAGTGGATTGGCTGCTGGCCGATCCATGGAACGGCTTTCTCAAAACCAACCTCCAAGGGACTGGACGCGGTGACGCGCCAATGACATCGCAGGTCGTGGTGACGGATGACCTATGGCACCGTGTGGGACTCGTTTGGAATCTAACACACCTCATTCTCATCGTCGATGATGTTGAAGTGGCACGGAGCAAACAAGGCATATTCCCAAGTATCTCCAATCATCTTTATCTTGGTACGAATCATTCTCAGGAAGCCGGGACTTTTTGGTATGGTCTGATGGATGAGGTACGACTTCATAATCGGGCGGTCCAACCCTGATGCAGTCGTGCTCCACAATATAGCTCGAACACCAAAGGATTCGCATGTCCATGGTGAATTAAAAGATCACCTTATCAGTGACAATGTCACTCTAAGTACTATTTCCAGGGCCTGCGAAGCCCACGTTATACTGTCACACTGTCCGACCGACTCACCCTTCACACCTCAGCGCATTGCCCACCACCTCTGCCCAGGTCAATTGTGCCGCCAGCGGCACAATCTCCTTATGGGCTTGAATTGCCCTGTCTTACAGTCCTACCGTCAAACCGTCAGATCGGTTCTTGGCTGTTGGTTATCGGTTTTCAGCCCTCGGCGTCTCGCCGCTACCCCTCAGGTTTCAAGTTTCATCCCTCATCCCTGGCTCTACGGTTTCATACCTGAGCCCTGAGCGTAGCGTCTCCCCTGCTCATGTCAGTCGATTCCAACTCAATTTGGCCGGCGCCGGCCAAATCTTTTAAGCAAGGTAAGGCGTTCAGCGTATTGGCTTCAGTTCAATTCAGCCGACGTCGGCCGAATTCGATTATCACGAAAAACCCTATGCAATATCAGGGCTTTTTGGCGAATTCTTTTTTGACAATACCTAAGGAAAAAGCCTGACCCTTCCAGCCCCTTCCAGCCCCACCAACAGCCCAAACCCCATGACTGTTGAGGAAGAACTGAAAGGTCGACGATGCCCAGGGTGCTGATCCCGACGATCTCCAGGCACAAGAGAATCTCGATCGCGTAAAATCTGCGATGTAGCAATAGACCTGTGCTCTGTAGGCTATTGTGCCCCAAAAATATGCCGTTACATGTTTTTATTTTTGTATTTTACCAGTGGTTCGTCTATAATCACTGTCAGAACGTATGTTGCCTTGGAGGCAATTCTGTGGATGATGCGATACGTGCACGGCATGTTTCGAGGTCAGGACAGTATTCCCCCATTCACGTCCTGAATTTCGAAACCGTCATTTCATCGCTCAATCCCTATCCTTGGAAGCCAAACAGCTATTTGGAATGTCTTTGGTTGGTGGCAAACCGCCGCGAAACGTATATATCATTACTTTCATGGTTGGAGGACTTATTATGTCGAGCAGAAAAACTCAGATCACCCTGTTCCTGGTGTTGGCCCTGGTTGCCGGAAATACCTTGGCGCAGTCACTGATCCCGATAGATCCGGGTACTGTAACCGACGGTCATGTCTATCTGTTGGAGGATGAGACCGACTCCTCAGCCAATAGCAATACCGGCGTTATCGCGGGGGCTCCGCAGGTTGTGGACGGCCTCAGCGGTAAGGCCATGCAGTTCAATGGAACCAGTGATGGGATTCAACCGCCGAACATTGCGACCATCAATCTGGGTACGCACCAGAACAAAACGGTGATTGCCGTGTTCAAATGTGCGGACGTGAGTAAACCCGCAAAACAGGTGGTATTTGAAGAGGGAGGTACCACGCGCGGCATGAACATATACGTCAGCGAAGGCCTGGCCTATGCCGGGGGATGGAATCCGGCAGACTATAGCCCGCAATGGCCCGGGACGTTCATCTCTGCCCCGATCAAGTCCAATGAGTGGCATGTCGTGGTGGCAGTCCTGCGAGGCGGCGGCGCCGGCATGGAAGACGACAAGTTCGAGATGTGGATGGATGGTGTGCTGATTGGCAAGGGGCCTGGCGCTGAGTTGCGGAGCCGTTCGAACAATTGCGGGATAGGCTATCAAAATTCACAAACCAAATTTCATGACGGTAACGTGAGTGCCACGGGCAGTTACTTTGAGGGCGTGATCGATGAGGTCTGGATTCTGAATTATGCGCTCACAGAAGCTGAACTGGCCGACATTGCGCCCAATATCACAGGCGCCAAGGATCCGATCCCTGACAAGGACACGGAAGATGTGCTTCGTGACGGTCTGCTGTCGTGGACACCCGGTAAATATGCGGTGAAACATCATATTTACTTTGGGGATGTCTTTGAGGATGTCAATACAGCAACCACGCCTTCGGCTGTGTTGGATGTGAACACCTATGATCCAGGCAGAATGGAGTTTGGAAAGACCTACTACTGGCGTGTTGACGAAGTCAATGGCGCACCGGACAATACAGTCTTCAAGGGGGACGTTTTGAATTTTCAAACCGAGCCCCATTCGATCATGATTCCCGTGGACGTCAATCATGTCACGGCATCAAGTTCCACGGCTTTTAATCCTCCCAGCATGCTCGTGAATGGCTCCGGTCTTGACGGCATGACCCATGGGGACAACAGCGACACCATGTGGCTCAGCGATTTGCCTGATCTTGATCCGTGGTTCATGGTCGAATTCGATCGCATAGAGAAACTCGATCGAATGTTGATCTGGAACTACAACACCAGTGACGATGGATTTATTGGGTGGAGCGTGAAAGACGCCAAGATTGAATACTCCATCGACGGCGAAAACTGGACCACTTTTGCTGAATCCGCGTCGATCGCTCGGGCACCTGGCAAACCGACCTATGACGAACCTGAGGCCATTGACTTTGGCATGGTGCCGGTGAAATACGTCAGGGTTAATATCCTTGGCAACTGGGGCGGTATACTGAAGCAGTATGGCCTGGCTGAAGTACAGTTCTACGGCGTGCCTGTGATGGCACGCACGCCTGATCCTGCCTCCGGTTCACTCGATGTCCTGCCCGATGCCGTGGCCACCTGGCGCGCGGGGCTTGAAGTCGGTCACCATGCCGTCTATTTGAGTCCCGATCTGAATGTTGTGGCCGATGGCTCGGTTGCGTCTATTTCTTCCAACGCGAACAGCCTGGATCTCGCCGCTTTGGATCTTCAGTTGGGCCAGACCTATTACTGGCGTGTGGATGAAGTCAACGAGGCAGAGGCCCCGTCCGTGTGGGCCGGTGACGTGTGGAACTTCTCCACCGTACCTTATCTGACGGTCGATGATTTTGAGGGGTACGACAACAAGTCACCGAATCGCCCGTTCCAGGCCTGGCTTGACGGGTTTGGCTATTCTGCGGACGAGTACTTCCCGGTGGCCTATCCAGGCAATGGCACAGGGTCTGGTGTGGGACATGACATCTGGAGCCCGGGGAGTCTCCATTTCGACGGCGACATCATGGAAACACGGATCACCATGGAAGGCAGCAGTCAGTCCATGCCGTTCTACTATGACAACAGCGCAGGCACTGGCAGTTCCGAGATCACGGCGAAGACTGCTGATCTGCCGGTGGGCCAGAATTGGAGCAGGCATGGCATTCAGACCCTGACACTCCATTTCCGCGCTGACTCGCTTTCCGAGGCGCTGGACACGACGTTCGATGTCACGACCCAGGGCGATGCGCTGTGGTTCTCCCAGGACGTGAATGCCTTTGAAGACGGAGACGCCGCCCGAAGCGGAGCGCTTGGGAACAACGTACAGTCGTCGATGCAGACGACCGTGGAAGGCCCTGGCACGGTGAGCTTCTACTGGAAGGTCTCGTCCGAAGTGGATTGGGACTTCCTCGACTTCTATATCGACGATGTGATGC
>JAIPFM010000167.1 GCA_021736645.1 Phycisphaerae bacterium
ACAGAGCGTACCATATGCGCCTGGAAATACAAGCAATAACCGAAATTCGTGAACCTTGACGGCGTTCCAGTGACACGGTAGTATCTGTCAAAGCCAACCGGTTTCAATGAAGGGTGTATCCATGAGAACCACAGTCCGGGCTGCAAAACGCCATGTGAGAATTGCCTCTTTACTGATCGGCATGACCTTTGTCCTGCCCCTCTCTGGTCAACCTGCCGCGACATTGCCTCGAAGTACACCGGAAGCCCAGGGCGTGTCTTCCACAGGACTCCTTCGGTTCTTGGAGGCTGTGGACCAGAGTGACCATGAACTGCACAGTGTCATGGTCTTGCGTCATGGACAGGTCATTGCCGAGGGGTGGTGGCATCCGTATCGGGCTGACTTGCCCCATACCCTGTACTCCACGAGCAAGAGCTTTACAGCCACGGCCGTGGGATTCGCTGTGTCTGAAAAGCGAATCACTGTGGACGATAAGGTGGTCACGTTCTTCCCGGACGATCTGCCTGACACGGTCAGCCCGAATCTCTCCGAACTCCGCATCAGGGACCTGTTGACCATGAGCGTGGGTCATGACAAAGACCCCACTGGGCCCGTGTCCAGTCAGGAACACTGGATCAAGGCATTCCTGGCCACACCCATCGTGCACAAACCCGGCACCCAATTCGTGTATAATTCCGTGGCCACCTACATGCTCTCAGCCATTGTGCAGAAGGTCACCGGTGACACAGTGCTAGATTATCTGACACCCAGACTGTTTGCGCCCCTGGGCATCGAGGGTGTGGATTGGGAAACCGATCCTCAAGGGATTAACACGGGCGGCTGGGGCCTGAGGCTCAAGACCGAAGACATGGCCAAGTTCGGCCAGTTGTTTTTGCAGAAGGGCATGTGGCAGGGCAAGCAGATCCTGCCTGCTGCCTGGATTGCGGAGGCCACCAGTCTCAAGATCATTCAGAATCCGGATGCGACTGAGTCGCAGAAGGCATCGAACGACTGGCTGCAGGGCTACTGTTATCAGATGTGGCGATGTCGGCACAATGCCTACCGGGCGGACGGGGCGTATGGCCAGTATATCATTGTGATGCCGGATCAGGATGCGGTCATTGCCATTACCGCAGAAACCAATGACATGCAGTCTGAACTCAATCTGGTCTGGACGCACCTTCTGCCAGCCATGGAGCCCGGACCGCTGCCTGCTAATCGGGATACGCTGCGCCGGTTGCGCAACAGGCTGGCGTCATTGAAGCTGCCGTTGGCAGCCGGCGGGACGTTACCGAAAGAAGCCAGGCTCTCCGGCAAGACATTTGAGCTTGAAGCCAATGAGCAGGGCGTGACACAGATGAGTCTGGCCTTTGAAAATGATTTGTGTCAGTTGACTCTGCGCACAGACACAGGGGACTACCTCCTCGGATTTGGACGTGGGCAGTGGCACGAGGGTGAGACCCAGAGGCTTGGTCCGTATCTTGTGTCAAGGGCCAGGAACAACCGGGCTGGCCTGCCGCCCTTCAAGGTAGCAGGGGCCTTTGCCTGGACAGGGGAAGATACACTGTCATTGACTTTACGATACATCGAGAGTCCGCACACGGAAACCATGCGGTGCAGTTTTGACGGTGATCAGGTGCGTGCGGCATGTGAGGATCTGTTTCATCGGGGTGACAACAAGATTGTGCTCAACGGCCGGGTCCAGTAACCAAACACAGTGAGGAGTCTCTATGTGGCGAAAAGTGATTGCAGCAGTCGTTGTCATGAGTGTGTGGTCTTTGTGCGTACAGGCTGCGGATTTTTATATCGATCCCGAGCAGGGCAGCGTGGAGGGCGACGGCAGTGCCTCACATCCGTGGCGTTCCCTGCAGGCAGTCATCGACAAAGGCCTGATACAGACGTACACCTGGGCTCAGCTGCCCTACAAGGCCGGGTGTGCACTGGTGCAAAGAAATGCCGATGCCCCGATCCAGGGGGGTGACACGATCTGGCTCCGGTCCGGTTATTATGGTCAGGTGCTTATTGACAGGCATTACAACACCGACACGATTACCCTGGCTGCGGCTCCGAAATGCAGGCCGCGATTTGCAGGTCTGCACATTCGGTCCAGTTCAAACTGGACGATCAAGGGGCTGACGATCAGTGCCGAGTTTGCCGAGCCGTACAAACGGCAGACCCTGGTTCAGCTCCAAACCCACGGCTGGCACGGCCCCATTCACGACGTGACAGTCATGAACTGTGCAGTCAGTTCAGTCAGTGACACATCAGCCTGGACAGCCCAGGAGTGGAATGGCATGGCATGCAATGGCTTTCAGGTGGACGGTACACGCATGACAATTTGCGCCAACCAGGTGCGCAATGTGAATTTCGGTATTTCTGTGGATGCCAGTCACTCGCTCATTCAGAACAATCTCGTGGAGAATTTTTCCGGCGATGGCCTGCGCGGTCTGGGTGACTACAGCACCTTTGAATACAATACGGTTAAAAATTGCTACAAGGTGAACGACAACCACGACGACGGATTTCAGTCCTGGTCTGTGGGACCCGACGGTGTGGGTTCCGGTGAAGTGAAGGGGATTGTCTTGCGCGGCAATACGATCATCAACAGCGAGGACCCGGATCAGCCCCTTCAGGGCGCATTACAGGGCATCGGTTGTTTTGACGGGACCTTTGTGGACTGGGTCGTGGAAAACAACGTCGTCGTTGTAGATCACTGGCACGGTATCACACTGCTCGGTGCAAGACACTGCAGGATCATGAATAACACGGTCATGGATTCAAAGCCCGGCACGCCCGGTCCGCCCTGGATCAAGATCGACAAACACAAAAACGGCACGCTGCCTGAAGGATGCGTGGTGGCCAATAACCTGGGAATTGTCAGTTCGGCCAGGGGCGTGGCCCAGGAAAACAACATGAATATCGAAGACCCATTGGCCCTGTTTGTGGCGCCGGATCGATTTGATTTTCATCTGCTGTCGACTGCCTCGGCCATAGACGCCGGCACTTCAAAGGACGCACCTGAGCTGGACCGTGACCGTATCAAACGTCCTCACGGCAGAGGAGTAGACCTTGGTGCTTATGAGTGGCATGCCGATTGAATTTAAAAGTGTCTCGCGCCCGTTCATACCCTGGGCACAAGTAGGATTCACTCAAGACCGCAGAGCACGCAGAGGGCTGATGCCTTTAGAGGACACCTTTAGCTGAGGAATGATTTGTCTTTCATACCGTTTATATGAGAAAAGCTTTAACTGCGAATTTAACGAATTATGTGAATTAAAAAGGCTCTGCCATATCGAATGCTCCATCCATGTTCAGGTCCGAAGCGTATCGCTGAAAAAAAAGATTCGATCATCAAAACCACCGCACAAACCGACCTCGTCACCTCGGAGAATTGAGAGGTCTATTAAACCAGCATCGCGAAGCGCTTCCAAAGAGCTGACGGCTGATCGCTGAACGCTTTCTTGTTTGGCACGGATTTCGTGGTTACCGAAACAAAGGCGGTCGCCACCGCCCAGTTTGGACCAGCCGCTGTTTTCACAGAGTAACACGGATTTAAAAACGAACTGCTAATCTTATGGGCTCACGCCGGAGGTGGATGTTTTGCCTATGCGAGCGTTCGTCAAAGCAGAAGGACAAAAATGTGGTTGCCTTATTTCTTCTCAACATGAAGGGCATGGAGGGCAGGTGCTGATTCGTGACTTTCAACTTATTCGTACGTCGCCGTCATGGCCCGCTTCGCATGCCATCCCCAGGGGATCGTCCCGCGTCTGTCTCCGTGCTTCAAGCAAGCTTGATCACTGAGACAGCCTTGGACTTGGATGACGGCTCAAATATGTGTCTGAGTGATCCTTCTCAATTTGGACGTTAATCAGATGGGAGATCCTTGTTCTTATTGTGCTGACGCTGGATTCGAACGGGGCTGTCGTATGCGAACGTTTGTTCTACGCCAACTCGCTTGTCAGCGGGGCGGTCCTAGAAGGACCTTCTATGTGCTGCGCTGGCCTGGACTCACGAAGCAAGCTTCTTCTCCAGTCCTGCTTGCACAAAACCGGAGACCGGAAGCCTGAGGTTTGAAGTAAGAAAGTCAGTGGCAATTGCGTGAGCCTATTCACACCTCACACCTCAACCTTCACACCTCAGCGTAGCGTTCATCGCTCCCAGGACCAATTTCGCAGCCGGCTGCGAAATCTCATGAGTTACTTCTGCTTTGATCTAATATGCATTGTGTATTGAGCACAAAAAGCATAAACGCCAGGTCTGGTCTCTGAGGCCTTTGTGAAGTGGTCGCAGAGCTTCGCAGTGAGGATTAAGGTGTGAAAGGCAAAGCAGTTGTTAGTTGTTGGTTTCTGGTTGTTGGTCTTAGCGGCTTGGCGCTCCCCCTGGGACCTTCGGCTTGAGCGAATCCTGCCTGTGCCTGGGGTATGAACGGGCGCGCGTCTATGTTTCTATCTTTGCGTTCATGGCGTCTTTGCGAGAGACCTTTATTTTATCTTCAGGGATCTTCAGGTTCTTCATGGTGTGACTCAATCTCTGTTTGCCGGAACGGCAAATATTAGCGGAAATTCGTATGATTCGTGGTTGACAGTAGTTGTTAGTTATTGCCCGCTGAAAGAAGCTTGCACGGGCCGAGGGTTGTTAGTTCAAAAATCCATGAAATTCGCGCAATCCCCCTCAGGGGCAGGCGTGTCACAAAAAAGTCTTCAGCTCTCAGCGATCTGCGCTTTGGAACCCCCTCGTCGGCAGCCTTCTGTCTTTCCCGTCCGGTGAGTTTCGCGTGGGTTGCTGAGGAAATCGCACCTGACATACACGTATGATTATGGTAATATTGCAGAATGAATTAAAGGTGTCCGTGAATAGAATGAGACGCCTAAAAAGGCTCCTCCACGTTCAGTGAGTTTTCGAAGAAGGTTGGAAACAGATGACGAAACGATATGTTATTTTGACTGCAATGTGGTCAGCGGCATGGCTGATTTCGGCTGGGGCATGTCTGGCCGAAGCACTGCCGGAATCCGGCAGGCCCAACATTGTTCTGGTGATGGCGGATGACCAGGGCTGGGGAGATACCGGTTATAACGGCCACCCTGTGGTGCAGACCCCGGAGCTGGATGCCATGGCCCGTGAGGGGTTTGTGTTCGATCGGTTTTATGCGGGCGCACCGGTGTGCTCGCCGACCCGTGCCAGCGTAATGACCGGACGCACCCCCGTGCGAACGAAGGTCACCAACCATGGCCGATACATGCGTCCCCAGGAACAGACCCTGGGCGAGACGCTGAAGGCAGCCGGATACGTGACCGGTATCTTCGGCAAGGTCCACCTGGGCTCCGGGCAACCCGACTCACCCTGCAATCCGAGCGGCATGGGATTCGATGATTGGGTCATTGGTCTCAACTTTTTTGACAACGATCCCTACCTGAGCCGCAATGGCACGGTGGAGCATCGTCAGGGCAGGGGGTCGGTGATTGTGATGGATGAGGCCATCGCGTTCCTGAAGAAACACAAAGACGGGGATCGCCCGATGTTCACTGTCATCTGGTTCCCGTCGCCTCACGATCCGCATGAAGAGGTGCCGGATGGATCCATTCTGTATGAGAATGAAAAGTATGCCGGATACTACCGGGAAATCACCTTGCTGGATCAGCAGCTCGGCCGCCTTCGCAGGGCATTGAAGGCGCTGGGCATGGCAGAGAAAACCATTCTCTGGTATTGCAGTGACAACGGTGGGCTCGTCAAGGAGACCTCCGGCGGCCGGGAGAAGAAGGGCAGCATTTACGAAGGGGGTCTGCGCGTTCCCGCAATCATCGAATGGCCCTCGCGCAAACTCAAGGGTCGAACTGCGGTGCCGGTGTCGACCTGTGATATGTATCCCACGCTCATGGCGATGGCCGGCGTGACGCTGGAGGCTCCGAACCCGCTCGACGGCATGGACATCAGCGACATCATTGCGGGCACGACGGACAGGCGCACCAAGCCAATCGGGTTCTGGCATAACTTCCAGGGGGGGCAGGCAACCTGGAGTGACCGGATCCTCAAAGCGATCATGGAAAAACAGCAGGCCGGCGCACCATTGCCGCATGACCCGCCCCGCATGCGCAAGGACGTGGATGCATTTCCGCAGTTTCCCCAAGACGCAGCAACAGGGCATGCCGCATGGAACGATTGGCCCTGGAAACTGCATCGCATCAATGGCAAGACCTTCGAACTGTATAACCTGATGGATGATCCCATGGAAACAACCGATCTTTCCAGCGATCCCGAACACAAACAACGGCTCAAGCGAATGAAGAAAGATCTGGAGGCATGGATGCGTTCTGTGCTCCGAAGCCTTAATGGGAAAGACTATGATCTGGAGAGGAATGACTGATATTGCGTATTCCAATGACAAAGGGATATCCAGCTGTAAAACAGGCCTGTAAAAGCCCCTAAAACATTGTATAAACTGCAACGGTTGACATTGATATGTGTGCAAGAAAGGTCTATAATGATGATAGGCTTTTGGCTCAGTCGCAGTGAATGGCTGCGTAGGCCCTGAGATACATTCCGAGCAGGGCTTCCAATGTCCGGGGGAAGTGTTAACTGGAAGTGTATTGGTTGGAGGTCGTGTCATGAAGAAGTCATTGTGTTTTGCAGTGGTTGGGATCGGTGTGCTTGTGTGTCTGTCAGCGTCGGCCCGCGTGCTGGTCTACGAACCGTTCGACTATCCGGACGCCCCCCTCAACGAGAACGGAGGCGCCCTCGGCACAATCGGGACGTGGATCACGAACGACACCGGCGAACCCCTGGGCTGGTGGTGCCACCCGGAAGGCGAACTCACCGGGCAGGGTGACGATCTGGGCCCGGGCGGCAACGCCCTGAACCTGTTCGACGGGACCGTGGACAATCTGCCCACCTCCGGCGGTTTCGCCGGCCCGGCCGGTCCGACGGACCAATCGACGCCGGGTACCTGGGGGACAAGGGATAATACCGGTAACTTGGACGGCCACATCGGACTCGACCCCAGCGTGACCGCCACGTTCAAATCCGGCACCACGACGTGGTTCAGCTACGTCGGGGCCCATGCCGACAATCGCAACCAGGGGTCGCCCACCTTCATGATCTGCACCGACCCGACCGTTGATGGCTCACGGGGCCTCACGATGCAGAACTCAGGGAACGGGATCGGCGGGGTCGGTGGCCCGCCGCGCTTCAACCTGTTCGACGTTTACCCGCACTACTTCAGCGGCGGGGTGCACCATCAGACGCCCGGTGGATACCTGGGCGGTGTGCTGGGTGGACACGACGGCATTGTGCCCGCCTTTTGCAGTACTGCGGATTGCGATGGTGTCCTGGGCGACGACGCGACCAGGGAATGGGTGGTAAGAGATGCCGACGGCTACATGGGCGTGCCGAACATCGTGGTCGGCAAGATCGAATGGGATGCCGACACTCAAGGCGAGGATATCATCTCGGTGGTCAGCTTCCTGGAGACGGACGAACTGAGCGAGGCGGCCTTTAATGCCATCATCGCCGGCCAGCCCCTGCTTTCGAGCAGGCACTGGCCGGGCAACAAGCCCGCCCTCGACCAGAGTCAGTTCGACACCCTTAATATCTCATCAGTCAAGTTCTTTATCGACGAGATCCGCATCGGTACCACGTTTGAAGACATCATAGGCGGCGCCCCGACAAAGGCCAAGGATCCCCAGCCGCAGCCAGACGCGGTGGATGTCCTGCGTGACAGTGTGCTGGTATGGACACCAGGGGACTATGCCGATACGCACGATGTGTACCTGGGCATGGTCTTCGACGATGTCAATGAGGCCAGTCGCAATGACCCGCGCAATGTCCTGGTTCATCAGGGGGACATCGCCAGTACGTATGATCCAGGCCAACTGGTCTTTGGTACCACGTATTACTGGCGGATCGACGAGGTCAATGCGCCGCCCAGCTCCACAGTGTATAAGGGCAATGTCTGGAGCTTCACCGTGGAACCGGTTTCCATTCCGGTTGCTGTGGACGTCAGCAAGGTCACGGCGTCCAGCTTTACGGATGCGAACCCGGCCGGTCTGATCGTGGATGGCTCCGGCCTGACAGGCAATATGCATTCCGACGACAGTGACGCCATGTGGCTCAGTGCGGCCACGGATCCTTCCCCCTGGTTGATGTTCGAGTTCGACACCGTTGAAAAACTTGACAAGGTGCTGATCTGGAATTCCAACAGCAAATCCGAGGCATTTGTCGGGTGGGGCATCAAGGACGTCAACATCGAGACCTCCCTGGACGGCGTGGACTGGACAGGCCTTGGTCAGACCAGTCAGGTCAGCCGGGCCCCGGGCAACACGACCTATGCTGAACCGCAGGCCCTTGACCTCGGTCTGGTCCTGGCCAAATACGTCAGGATCAACATCCTGAGCAACTGGGGCGGCCTGCTCCCGCAGTACGGTGTGTCTGAAATCCAGTTCTATGGTCTTCCTGTGTTTGCGAGAACACCGGACCCTGCATCCGGTGCAGAGAACGTGCTGCCTGACGCTGAGGCCACCTGGCGTCCGGGCCGTGAGGCCGTTCAGCACACCCTCTATCTCGGCACCGATTCAAGTGCTGTGGCTGATGGCTCTGCGTCTTCCGTGACGTCCACCACAAACAGCCTGGATCTCGAGGCACTGGACCTTCAGTTGGATCAGACCTATTACTGGCGAGTGGACGAAGTCAACGAGGCAGAGACCGAGCCTGTCTGGCAAGGCCCTGTGTGGAGTTTCTCGACGGTGCCTTACGTGACCATCGATGATTTTGAGGGGTACACCAATAGATCACCGAATCGTCCGTTCCAGACCTGGCTGGATGGGTACGGTTACTCAGCCGACGATTTCTTCCCTGTGGAGTATGGCGGCAACGGCACGGGGGCAGGCGTGGGCCATGACATCTGGGGACCCGGCAGTCCTTACTTTAACGGCTCCATCATGGAAAAGACGATCACCGTGGAAGGCAGCTCCCAGTCCCTGCCGCTCTACTACAGCAACGCCGGTGTCACGCCGCACATGGATCGCACCTGGGCCGTGCCTCAGGATTGGACTGTGGGCGGTGCCCAGACCCTGGTGTTGTATCTCTATGGTGATCCCGGCAATACAGGGCAACCGTTTGTTCAGGTCAACAACGGGGCCAAAGTCAGCTATGACGGCCCGGCCAGTGCCATGACCACAGACGCCTGGACCCAGTGGCATGTTGATCTGGCGTCCCTGGGTGCCAATCTGCAGAACGTGACACAACTGAGCATTGGCGTTCAAGGCGGCTCCGGTATGATTCTGATAGATGACATACGTCTCTATCGCAATGCGCCGGAGGCTTCCGGCAATTAGCAGAGACCCTATTACTGTTCGTCCGCACCGATATCATACCCGGCACCCTGGGGACGCACATTCCCGGAGAAGTCTGTGAGCAGCACCACGCCGAATGCAGCAGGATCTACACCCGCATCAATGGCAGGGGACCCGGCACCCGGATAGAAGGTGTTGTCCAAAAGGGGATCTGCTTCCACACTGCCGACTTCGCGACCATCAGACTGCACATTGGGCGCCTGTGACGCATTTTGCTGCGTATTGCCAAAAAACAGGCAGTTTGTGGCTGCAACCCTGAAAGCCGCGTTGCGCGATTCCAGAACGCGATCGTTGTTGCCCACCACGTTGCTGTAGAACAGGCAGTTTACCACCTCGGTGGTGTCTGAAAATTCATCATTTACACCGTCTCCGTCCGTGTCAGCCATGTCCGCGTCATTATGAATGAGGGCCTGATCCCCCTGGTCATTATACACAAAGGTGCAGTTGATAAACCGGGCGTTTCGTCTGGCTACAATCATGCGATTGGAATCCAGGGTTGACACATTGTTGGAGAAACCGCAGTTCGTCACAGTGAGTTCACCCGAGTCCACATGTCCCATGGACAGCACAGTGCCGTAATTCAACGCTGAATTACTGCTGAACCAGCACGCATCAAGGCGAACCACGCAGCCAATGCCATCGGTCTGAATGGCACCGCCGCTATCCTCTGCCCGGCCATCGTAAAATCTGCAGCGGTTGGCAATCAGAGTCGTGCCCGGTGTCAAGGCCGATGCTGAGGAGCCCTGTACATTAATATGGCCCCCATCGCCATCCGGACTGCCCAATAATCTCTTCTCCGGTGATACAGCATAGTTGCCCTCGAACCGACAGTCATTGATCGTGATCACGGACAGACCTCCAATGCTGAGGGCGCCGCCATCGTCACCTTCCATAGGCGTGTTGTTGTTCAGAAACTCGCAGTTCTGGATCGTACCCACCGCAGCATTTGTGATAAGCACTGCGCCCCCGTCCTTGTCTTCCTTGCCAAATTCAACCTCCTCGGAGAGGATCTGGACCCTCAATTCTGCTTCACTTAGCTCCCCATTACTGTCAGCGTCCATGGCTGCGAAACGGTGGATGTCATCATCGGGTGTTTGTTCGAGCCAGTCCGGGCCGGGAAGACGCATGGCATCCATGTCTGAATCGGCCTCTTCAATGTCAAGCCCGCCGCTCAGATCTGCATCAAGCGACACAAAGTTTTCCAGGAGATGATAGGCGGCCCCGGCATAGGCGAACATGTCATTGCCATCTGCCACGCAATTCTGAAAGGTGAATCCATCCAGAAGCCAGCCTTTAGGACCGGAATCATTGATTTTTTCATTCGTGCTGTTGTGCGTACGGTCACCCCAGGCCGTAAACGCACGTGTCAATTTTTGGCCGCTGATCACAGTCAGCCCAGGGCCTGCGCCTTGATAGGTGACACCGCTCTTGATCTCGATCTGAGAGGTGATCAGGTATATGCCCTTGGCAAAGAGAATCGTGTCGCCGGCCCTGGCCTGATCGTTGGCTGCTGCCAGGTCACTGTCGGAATTCACAGGGATCGTGACTGCAGGCCCACCTCCCGCAAATGACGTGTCGTCAAGATCGAAGTTGATACCTGGGAAGGCCATGAAGGACACCGTGAGTCCCAGGGCACCTGCAGGCGCCACCTCTGTCACGCTCACGTAAGTCCATGCCTCGGTCAGATCGAATGAGACATTATTGACAGCGATTTTCTTGCCGCGTTCGTCAGTATCCGTGTTTGGACCAGGTGCAGCATCCCGCCACTCCAGGTTGATTCTCACACCCTCCGGAATCAGACTGGGGGACCCATCTGCGTCGCCGTCTCGGACCCATCCACTGAATTGATATGTCTGGCCTTCTGCGACAGCATGTTCCTGCATGATCCAGACGGCACCCCACCACCATCCATCGTGGTCGTCTGCAAGACCGGCCTCAATATACTTGTCGCCACTGTGAGCCGTGCCGTCTTCCTTGACATCCACATGGTAGTTATTGGTCCAAAAATAACCATCAGCCCCTGAACCATAGCCTTCGCCCCAGGCCTTCCAATGGGCAAGGCCATCCTCAAAGCCAGGATTGGGCAATAACTCCGCTTGGGCGAATCCAACCAGAGCCAGAACCAGGAAAACGGCGCAGATCAGTCGGCATTTCATTTTGCCACCTCCTACATCTTATGTTTGCGAATCCGAAGTATGTGTCACAAGAGGCCATTCCAAGACGCAGCAGTCACCAAACAACGTGGGTTTTGTCCTCCACCTCAATGCCTGCCTTACGCTGTGCATGTCCTGGCACTTGCCTGCATTATATCATAAATGGTGAAGAATAAAAAGTGGTGGAATCGGTTAAAGCACATTGGGGAATTGATGATATTCTGCAAAATTGTACTGCAAAGCCGCGATCATGAGATGGAAATACGACCTGGGTGTTGGTAGAGCACTTTTAATTTTGTCGCAGGTGGGTTAATCTGCCTTTTCCTGGACGGCCTTGAGTTGAGGCGAACCGAGATCCAGGCGGTACATGATCTGGTTGTAGTCGTAGCGGGGCGTGGGGAACTCATTGCCTGAAAAGGTGGACGCATAGGTGCCTTCGAAGTAGATGAGGCGCCCATTGTCCTGGTCAAAGAACCGGTGGTGGACCGGATTGTAGAAGGTGTATTTGTCGTGGGTCACGATCTTTGCCGCCCAGCGCCAGGGGCCGCTGATGGATCGGGCTTCGCTGTACCAGACTTCTCCGAGGTTCGAGGTGCCGCCTTGTTGTGCAGCGATCACGATCCAGCGTTCTCGATAGGGATTCCAATTGACAGAGCCGCGGTGCAAGTAAATGGGTTTGCCCGTTTCCACATCTTTGGGGAGCATGCAGGCCTGCTCAGGTTTGATCTTGCCTTGCTTGAGCCATCGCCATTCGTCCGCAATACCGACTGGCTGCGCGTTTCGCTGCCAGGTGTAGGCCAGTGTACCATCAGCGGTTTGTTTGAATGTCGGATTCTTGGCCGTGCTTCCAGGTTTGAGACAGGTCCACACTTCACACCTATTGGGATCCGTGAAACCCGCCAT